>JBGPNR010000028.1:0-11618 GCA_041487635.1 Candidatus Udaeobacter sp.
CCTGGGTTGAGAGTGTCGCTGGTTTTAATCCGAGTTTCTCGCAAACCGCGCGCTCAATCTTTGGATCGATGTGAGCATGCGTGCCAACCGCTCCGCTTATTTTGCCGATGCGGATGCGCTCGCGCGTTTGGGTGAGCCGCTCTTGGGCGCGCCCAAATTCATCATACATCAGCGCGAGCTTTAGGCCAAACGTGATTGGTTCAGCGTGCACACCGTGGCTGCGCCCAATCATCGGGGTCATCTTGTACCGGCGCGCCTGTTTCCCGATCACCGTTCGCAGCGAACCAAGATCGTCGAGAAGGATTTTACACGACTCGTTCAGTTGCACGGCGAGCGTCGTGTCCAATATGTCCGACGAAGTCAGCCCCTGATGGATCCAGCGCGATGCCGGGCCTACCGACTCAGCAACGTTTTCGAGAAAAGCGATGACGTCATGGTTGGTTCGCTTTTCGATTTCCAGGATCTTAGGAATCGAAAATCGCGCTCGTTTCCGAATTTCGGCAGCGTCCTCCTTTGGAATCTGGCAAAGGTCCGCCATCGCCTCACACGCGAGTACTTCAATCTCCAGCCAGATCTGAAATTTGCGCTCGTCCGACCAGATCTTGCTCATCTCTGGCCGGGAATAACGGTCGATCACCGCATTAAGATAAAAGCGACCGCCTTACGCGGAAAGTGTTTTGTTCATGCACTTGCTGTCCTCAGCGCAGTGGCTTTCAGAGTGAGAACAAAACTCCGCTGAGGACAGCGGCCTCTACAGCATTGCGAGGGAACCGAGGCAGGCCTCGCTTAACAGACGCGGGCGCGTCGGAAACGCCCGTTGTCGTGCAAACGCACCTGCCCGCTGGCAAGAAGGTCCGCAACCGTCGCGACCGTCTCCCTGCTGCTGTTCGTGCAGGAACTGACCGCGAGGATGAGATCCCCCAGCGAAAGCCTGGTGCGCGCCTTTAGAATTTGACGATTTCTTTTCATACTGTGCCCGTTTTTTCCGAGAGCAGTTCCGGTGCCATTCCCAACTGTGAATATCTCCTCCATAAATCCCTTATAGTTATTCATACGTTGTTCACCTTAGGACTGACCGCTGAGCGACACTTTTGTTCAATTTTCAAACACAAATCTTTTGGGCAGCCTTTCACTAATCGAGAAGGCGTCTTGCCCAAGCCAGGCGCACACCGGTTTTTGTGACAACGGCTAAAACCCCGAAATATATCGAATTTTGCTCCGACGGTTGCCAGCGCGCTGACTTAGACGCTGGAACGCGGCTTCATCAATCGCAGGGTGAGCATGTAAAGCGCTGCAAAAAGCGCGATCACCAGCAGGATCCCTCGCGATTGTCCGTGGATGAAGCGCACGAGCGCCTCGGGGTTCGTCAAAAGCTCTGGCTCAATCCTATAAGCTTTGTCCCCAAGATAGGCCAGGATCGAGCACCACAGCGCTGAACCAGCGATCGTAACAAAACTGAATAGCCCGAAGTTCATGCGAACAATCCCTGCCGGAATTGAAATCAAATGGCGAACCACCGGTAGCAGACGAGCAAAGAACACCCCACCCGCTTCGTAGCGGGCCAGCCAATGCTCGGCGCGCTCCAGTTTTTTTGGAGTCAGCAAAACGAAACGCCCATACTTTACGATCAGCGGACGTCCGATGAACCGCGATGCCCAATAAGTAATCGCTGAGCCCAAATATGACCCTAATGTCCCGGCAATCACCACGCCAATGGGATTCAGTTTTCCTTGGGCCGCCAAAAATGCAGCTGGCGGAATGACGATCTCGCTCGGGACTGGGAAGATCGAGCTCTCCATCGCCATCAACACGACGATGCCGAGATAACCGCCGCCCAGGACCCAATTAAACCAAGTTTCAAGAAGATGATGCATATTGTCATTCCGAGCCCTTCGACTACCCTCAGGGCAAGCTCGGTCGAGCAATCTCTCGACGTCGATTCTGAATGAATTCGCCCTTAGTTCAGTCGAAAAACTAAAATTCGCAATCCTAAATTCACATGTCGATCTATCGGCGCGTTCTCCGCTACTACCAGCCGTTCTTGAGGCATACGCTCTTCGGACTGTGCCTGTCGCTTATCGGCATTGGCCTGAACCTGCTCAAGCCGTGGCCCTTCAAGATTATCGTTGACGATTTTCTGCGTGCAGGATCGGCGATACGTCCCGACTGGCGCTTCTGGGTTCTGCTGTTGTGCGTGGCGCTGATCGGTATTCAGCTTCTTTGGGGAATTATCAATTGGATTACAAATTATCTGTTCGTAAAAATCGGACTGCAGGCTTTGCTTAAGTTGCGCACCGATTTGTACTCGTACCTGCAATCGCTCTCGCTTAAATACCACGACGCACGGCGCTCAAGTGATTCCAGTTTCCGCGTGGCGTACGACTCGCAATCAATCCAAACGATTTACAACAAAGGATTCACCAACATCTTCGGCTCGATCATCACGTTGATCGGAACTTTCCTAATTATGCTGCGACTGGATTGGCAGCTTACGCTGGTTTCGCTTGGAATAGTTCCTCTGGTTGTCGGCGCCATTTATCTCTTTGCCCATCGGATTCGGCGTGAATCGACATCCATTCAGGAACAGGAGAGCGCTGTCCTGGCTCAGGCTCAGGAGGGGCTGAGTTCGATCCGGATGGTACACGCATTCGGGCGCGAGGAATTCGAAGTGCACCAGTTCCAGCGGCACGCGCGCCAAAGCCTGCAAGCCAACTTGCGGCTGACATTGACCAACGTGAACAGCGCGCTCGTGATCAGCACGCTGATGGTAGTCGGCACGGCGATGATGTACTATATCGGTACGCTGCATGTTCTGGCTGGCACGCTCACGCTCGGCTCACTCCTGGTTTTCAGCGCCTATCTGTTAATGCTTTACCAGCCACTGGAATCGCTCACCTACACAGCCTGGGCAATGGAAGGCGCGACCGCAGGCGCGAAACGGTGCTTCGAAGTCTTGGACCGGCAGGATGACGTAGTTGATTCTCCCCAAGCGATTGCCATTTCATCCGCTAAAGGGGCGATTGCATTTCAAGCGGTAAGCTTCGGTTACAAGCCAGATCGATGTGTCTTGCGGGACATCGACCTTGGAATCGAACCGAATCAAATCGTTGGACTCGCAGGCGGAACTGGTGCCGGCAAGAGCACACTGCTCAGTCTCGTGCCGCGTTTTTACGATCCGACAACAGGCTCAATCACACTTGATGGCCGCGATATTCGCCAGATCACAAAGAAAAGTTTGCGGGCACAGATCGCGATCGTGCTGCAGGACACGCTGCTGTTCTCGACGACGGTTCGGGAAAACATCGCTTATGGCCGGCCCGATGCGGCCGAAGGAGAAATCGTTGAAGCGGCGCGTCGGGCGCAGGCCGACGAGTTTATTCGCCAGATGCCGGAGGGATACGACAGCACCGTCGGCGAAAGGGGTGGGCATCTTAGCGTCGGTCAACGGCAGCGCATCGGAATCGCGCGAGCGTTTCTCAAAAACGCGCCCATCCTGTTGCTTGACGAACCGACTTCGGCGCTCGATCCGAGCACCGAATCTGCGATTATGGAAACGATCAAGGAGCTAATGCGTGGCCGGACAACGTTGATCGCAACACATCGCCTGGGAACCATTCATAACCTTGATCAAATCATCGTGCTCGAACACGGACGAATCGTTGAACAAGGCCGCGGCCCGGACCTCGTCGCGCGCGGCGGCGTTTACGCGAAACTTTACAGCTCGGGACATTTTCCTTCGTGAGCAACGTTAAAGAAGACCGACACGTCGAAGGCGATTGGTGGCCAGAGCCAATTCCAAGCAATGTAGAGTTCGGCGAGGGATTTTATTGCGAGACCGCACAAATCTTTCGAAGGCTTCGGAGCAAGAAACCGCGCGCAGTAATTATCGGCAACCATGTTTCATGTTACGCGGGCTGCTCATTCGCGATCGGCGAGAACGGCCACTGCACGATCGGTGATTTTACCCTGCTCAATGGCGCGCTCATTATGGCGGAGGAAAGGATCGAGATCGGATCGTATTGCCTGGTTTCATGGAACGTCGGTATCGCCGATTCCGATTTTCATCCGCTGGAGCCTGCGCAGCGTCTCATCGACGCGCAAGCTTTGGCGCCTTATTTCAAAAATCGGCCACCCCGCCCCAAGTTAAAAACTGCTCCAGTTAAGATCGCGGACAACGTCTGGATCGGCATGAATGCGGTAATCTTGAAAGGTGTCACGATCGGCGAAAACTCGGTTGTAGCCGCAGGCTCAGTCGTTACAAAATCTGTACCGCCAAACACAATTGTTGCCGGCAATCCCGCCGTCGTGGTGAAGCAGTTTCAAATGTGATGCATCTCAACGCTCAACGCTCAACGCTCAACGCTCAACGCTCAATTCAGAAGATTGGATGTTGGGCGTTGGACGTTCGACGTTGGGCGTTTTCTGCTTAATGAAACCGAAGCGCATCGTCGTCATGGGCTTCATGGGCTCGATGCCTATCGCGGGCGTGATCTGGCAGCACATTCATTATGTCGTCGGTCTGCGGCGCCTGGGTCACGATGTCTATTACATCGAAGATTCAGCGCGCCTGCCGTACAATCCGGAAACTTTCGAAGTCACCAATGAATTCGATTATGCAGCACGGCTCCTGAGCCGGCTATCGCGAGAATTCGGGTTCAAAAATCGCTGGGCATTTTGCGCGCGCTATTTACCAGCGAATCCAACTGCCGGCCTGCCATTAAAAAAAATCCAGCAACTGTATCGCGAGGCCGATGCAATACTGAACGTTTGCGGGACGCAGGAATTTAATGACGACCTGCTCGCTTCCGATCGCATTCTTTACATCGAGAGCGACCCCGGCGTTGAGCAAATCAAGATCGACAAGGGCATAAAATCGACAATCGAATATCTGCGGCGGCATCGCGCGCTTTTTACATTTGGCGAAAATGTCGGGACGAAAAGCTTTCCCGTTCCGACGCATGGATTCAAATGGCTCCCAACGCGGCAACCAGTGGTGACGGATTTGTGGCGAACAAAGCGTTCCCCTTCTCGCGCCGCGGTGCTAACTACGGTGGCCAACTGGTCCACCAGCGGCTTGAAAGACATTTCGTGGCGCGGCAAAAAATATCTCTGGAGCAAGTCGCGTGAATTTCTGCGTTTCGTTGCGGCGCCGAAAAAAGCCGGTGAAACATTTGAAATGGCGACGAACATCGAACACGCTACGACCCGCAGAAAATTTGAACGAAACGGTTGGCGACTGTGCTGCCCGCTGCAAATCAGCATCGATTACTGGCTCTATCGCGATTACATCCAGCGCTCCAAAGGCGAGTTCACTGTGGCAAAGGACCAATACGTCCGGCTCAACAGCGGCTGGTTCAGCGACCGCAGCGCATGCTACCTGGCAGCAGGCCGCCCGGTTGTCACTCAGGAAACCGGCTTCACCAAACTTTATGGCGGAAAAGCAGGGCTGCTATCCTTTCAGTCACTCGATGAAATCACCGACGCAGTGATAACAATTAATCGCGAATACGCGAAACACTCCCGTGCGGCTCGCGACATCGCTCGTGAATTCTTCGAAGCAGAGAAAGTGGTCAAATCAATTCTCGACCGAGCTGGAATTTGAGCTGATCCTCCTCGTTTACAAAGGGCAAGTGATTTTCGGCACGTCAGCAGATTTGAACGTATGACGCATGGGGCATGTCAGTATGTCGCGAAAGGCTACTTGCAAATTGAAATCCTAATCTTGATTTTCGATCAGGTTGTTTAAGTTTCGAGCCTTTCCCGCCAAATGAAGCGCATTTTTGTCATCGGTTACGCTGCTTTGCTGTTTGCGTCTGTTTCGTACGCGCAGGACAGCACGCCTGCGCCGCCTCCTGTTGAGCCGGAAGTTCCAGGGCAGCAGCCGGGCGCATCGCGATCGACTCCGCCTCCACAGGCAGTCGTGCCAGTTCCAGTTCCGATTGCACCGCCAAAACCAAACGGACCGGTCCAGAAAAGTCTTGTTCGAATCACGGCCACGTCGGTGGAGCCTGATTACAGAGCCCCGTGGAATGCAGGCGGGCTTCAGCGCGGCGTCGGCGCCGGGTTTGTGATCAGCGGCAATCGCATCATGACTAACGCGCATGTGGTCGCCAACAGCCGGTATATCACAGTGGAGCGCGACGGCGATCCGAACAAATATCCGGCGACAGTGCAATTCATAGCTAATGACTGCGATCTGGCGCTTATCACTGTGCCGGCTCCAGATTTTTTCAAAAATATGTTGCCACTAAAATTTGGCGGCATTCCTGCGCTGGAATCCACCGTTTCAGCGTATGGTTATCCAATTGGCGGCGAACGGATGTCGGTCACAACCGGCATCGTGTCGCGGGTTGATTTCCAGCTCTACACGCATTCGTCGGTTGACCAGCATCTGGCGATCCAAATCAGCGCCCAGATCAATCCAGGCAACAGCGGTGGTCCTGTGATGCAAGACGCCAAGGTCGTCGGCGTCGCCTTTCAAGGTTACAGCGGCGATGTCGCACAGGGCGTGGCCTACATGATTCCCACGCCGGTGATCAACCGGTTTTTAAAGGACATCAGCAATGGCCACTATGACGAATACCCCGATCTCGCAATCACCTATGCGAAATTGCAGAACCCCGCGCAAAGAAAGTTTCTCGGGTTAAAAGATGACGATCGTGGCGTGCTGGTTAGCTCTGTGGTCGCAGCCGGCCCATCGGATGGTATTCTTCGGCCGGGTGACGTCCTTCTCACGATCGACGGCCATCCCATCGCCAGCGATGCGAATGTCGAGGTAGAAGGTGAGCGCGCACAGTTCGAGGAAGTCGTCGAGCGAAAGTTCAAGGGTGATTCGGTCAAGTTCGATATTTTGCGGGACAAACAACCGGCGACGGTGACAATTAAACTATACAAGCCCTGGCCGTATTCGATTCAAGGCCACAGCTACGATGTGCGGCCGCGTTACGTCCTTTACGGCGGGTTGCTTTTTCAACCCTTAGACCTGGACATGCTGGAAGCGTATCGCACAAGCGATCTGCGGCTTCGTCATTTCTTCGAATACTTTATTCTGGAGCAAATCTATTTGCAGCATCCCGACGTCATTGTGTTGAGCAACATTTTGCCCGACCCGATTAACACCTATCTGGCGCCTTACCGCGGTGCGATCGTGGATGAAGTCAACGGCAAGAAGATTCGAACACTCGACGAATTGGCACAGGCTTTTGCGCAAGGGCCGAACCAACTGGTCATTCGCATGATCGGTGACGGCCCTCCGCTGGTGCTTGATCGCAACAAGGTGGAATCTGCGCGCGAACGCATCAAGACGCGTTACAATGTAGCGAAAGAGCAAAATCTTGAGGAACGACCGGCGTCAGGCGCACCGGCGCAGGCGAACAAAATCTAGCATGCTAAGACACTCTCTCATCGCTTTCGGCATCATTCTTGTCGCAGCTAGTGGCACGCTGGCGAAAAAGGAGCCTGCTATTTCGGTAACGGCAAGTAAGCAAAAACAGCTGGCCCTGGTTCGCGTAAATGTGACTGGCCAGTCTTATGATTACTTTCGGCCCTGGCAAAAGAAGGCGCCGTTTTCCAAACGAGCGCTTGGAGCAGTTTTATCCAAAGGCCGTGTTCTCGTCACCGCCGACCTTGTTACAAACCAAAACTACGTCGAACTCGAGCGCGCCGAGTCTGGCGAAAAAACGGCGGCCAACGTGCAGGTGATTGATTACGAAGCGAACCTGGCGCTTCTTGAACCAGTCGAAAAAACATTTCTCGACGGAATTACACCGCTTGAAATCACACCCGATACGGTGGTCGGCGACCGGCTTGCAGCGTGGCAATTGGAACCGACCGGTGCCTTGCTCTCGACGGAGGGTTTGGTGACGACAGTGCAAATGATGCCGTACCCAATCGACGTTGGGCAATTTCTCACCTACCGGATCAGCATCCCGATGCAATATCGGGAGAACAGTTACACGGTTCCCCTGGTTAAGAACAACAAGCTGGCAGGATTGCTACTGCGTTACGATTCGCGCTCGCAATTGCTCGACGCCATCCCTGCGCCAGTCATCACACATTTTTTAAAGGAAGCCGAAAGCCAAAACTATCGTGGTTTTCCGTCCGCTGGATTTTCCTTTTCTCCAACGCGCGATCCGGAACTGCGTGAGTTCGCCGGAGAAAAGGGCAAAGGCGCCGGCGTTTACGTTACGAATGTGGAGCCGGGCACGCCGGCCATGAAGGCCGGACTTCAGGTCGGCGACATTGTGACTGCCATCGGTAATCATGAAATCGACCAAAATGGCAATTACGTCGATCCCCTCTACGGCAAGATCGAATTTACAAATTTGCTGACTGCCCACGCTTACGCGGGCGACGTTGTCCCTTTCAAGATCCAGCGCAGCAGCAAGCCGATGCAGCTGAATATGACTCTCGAACATCGCGACGCGAAGGATTACGTGAGCCCGCCGTATTATCTGGATCAGCCGCCGCGATACTATGTCCTCGGCGGTCTGATTTTTCAGGAGCTATCCCGTCAATATCTCAAGGAATGGGGACTGAACTGGCAACGAGAAGCGCCTCAGCGTTTGGTTTATTTTGATCATTTCCAATCCGAGCTCTTTCCGGAAAGGAATCGGCGCATCGTGATCTTGAGTCAGGTCCTGCCTGCCAACGGCACAATCGGCTACGATGACCTCGCTTACCTGACAGTGACGAAAGTGAACGGCAGAGAAATTAAATCGTTAGACGACCTGGCCGAAGCGGCAAAGCATCCAATCGACGGTTTCATCAAAATCGAGACGGAAGAAGATCCCAAACAGATCGAGCTTGATGCGACGCAAGTCGCCGCCGAAGCACCGGAGCTTCAAGAAAACTACGGTATTTCCTCACTGCAAAGACTGCAGTGACGTCGCTGCGCGCCGCCGTATCTGTCGAACTTCTAGCGATCAGTGCAATCGCTACTGGTATTCGTCGCTCGCGGCTTTGAGAGGAAACGATCGACTTCGTCGTTGTAAGTCTCAAACGGGTTGCCCATAACGAGAAAGTCGCGGCTGTCGCAGGCGATCGAATCCCAGTTAATCACATACGGGCAATTGCAGTTCTGGAAAAAGGCGACTGCCCGTGCGCGACCTGATGCGCGCGTATTAGCCGGAGGAACATGCGTTGCACTTGGACGTCGCACGCTGTTGTTCCACTCTGCGATTCGTTTGCCAGGCGTGACGCCAAAGAACAATCCGCGCCGCGGATCGATGTTGTGATATTCGAGGTCGATACTTTGCAACCACGGATCGTCCCAGCTCAGTCTCTCGGATTCGACAAATGCTTCCAGTAACCATTTCTTTGTAATCCAATCAACGCCGCCGATCAGCGCCTGGCGATTATGTGGGATTGCTTCAAGAACGAATCCCCAGTTTTCCAGTAACCAGTTGGTTTCCGCGCTGCTGTTGTGCAGGTACTTTTGCGCCAGCTGATGAAATTCCCACTGCACGTCGAGCGCGCCGATGGTTTTGCCGTTCTCAAGACGGACGATCCATCGCTGAGTGGGATCGCGAGAAATGTCGCGTGTGCTCTGCACCGCATCAGCCAGGACAAGGTTTCGGGGCAAACGGCCTTCCTCCAGCAACGACAGAACGCAGGCAGTCGTCCCTACCTTTAGCGCATTGGCGTACGGGCTCATGTTCGAATCGCCAATGAGCAAATGGAGTCGGCGATATTTTCGGTAATCGGCCAATGGCTCGTCCCGCGCGTTGATGATGGCGCGATTAAATTGCACCCACTGATAAATGTCGTTCACGATATGATCGGCGCGCTGACTGAGCTGAAAATTGACCTGCGGCTCCGATTGCGGCGGCTCGAAGTCAAACGCCAGTGGATTCGACTGACCGACTCGTCCCGAGCCTGTAAAGATCTGCCGCGTCGCTAAAAACGTCAGCAGCGTTCCGAGAATTGGAGGGGTGAACTGCGCCTCTCTTTTCATCAGATAATTCTCGTGGCAGCCAAACGTCGCTCCGGTGTGATGATCGACGTTGTTCTTGATAAAGGACACGCGATCCTCCGCACCGAGCGCGACCAGTGACGATTGCAGCAGGTCGTCGCCGGCTAGCTCATAGGTCACCAGATCGTGCAGATGCAAACATTCCGGCGACGCGTACTCAATATGTCCCATGTCGAGGTAGAGACGTCCGCCGTTGAGGAGAAATCCCCCGTTTCCCGGCGGTTCCTCGTAGTCGCGGTAATGCAAATCGATCGTGCCTGCATCCGCCTTTCGGAAGAGATAATTTTTAACCTTCGCCGGCCACAGCTCTGAATTGACGTGCGGTTCGTCTTCACTCAGGAGACAGCCATATTCGGTCTCGATTCCAACGATCCGATCCATAGCAAGCAATTAACGCACTGAATCGAGATTTGGCTAAACAAAAACCCCTCACCTCAATCCTCTCCCCAGACCGGGGAGAGGCGGATCACTCTGTCGGCCTCTTCCTTTTTTGTATGCGTTTAGGATCTCGGATTCGGCATATCGCGCTCATCCTGTCATGTTGAGCGAAGCGAAACATCTCTGGCTTTTGCTGGCGCACCGTCGAAGAACTGATCAGAGATTCTTCGCGTCGCTCAGAATGACAAGGAGCAAATTCCAAGAATGCTAAACAGATAACTCAAGGAAGGACTAAGGTGAGGGATTGTTCTCCTCTCTTGATCCATGCGGGAAAAAGCCCAAACTTTTTCCATGTCCAAAGTTGCTCTTCGCAGCCCGTCTGAAAAAGTGGGCGGCCTTTTCTATTTTGGCCGGATGCTGGACAAAATCCGGTTAAATGCCAAAGGCGAATTGCCTCCAGATTACGGATGCAAACCTCGGAAAGGGATTTGACGAGAAATGCGTGCGCTTGCTTCGAGTGAATTACGATCAGCTAGTCGAGCGGGTGAAAAAAGGCGGCACTGATGAAGAGCTTTTGCAATGGTGCTTCGAGAAGGGACGCAGACCGAATGAAAACGACATTTACGTTTGGAACGAATTCATGCGTAAGCGCGGTTGGAACGATGAAGTGTCCGAAATTTTAAAACGCCGGAAAGCCGAGGCGGGCATGTCCGACAGAGTAGACATCCAGACTGCCTTCCAATTTATCGACGCCGACGAAGGGCGACTCCCTTGACGGGAGAAGCTCCAAGTTCCAATACCCAAATCCCAAACAATCTTAAAATCGTAAATCCCAAAGCCGTCCCGCGTTGGCGCGGGGCCTTTAACGTTTGAAGCTTCTTTGGAGGTTGGACCTTGGGATTTGGGATTTCTCCACGCTATTCCTCCAGCGTATCGATTCGCTCGGCCAGACCAAAATCAAGCTCGGTCAAGCCGCCTTTGCTATGCGTTGAGAGAACCAGGCGCACTTTGTTGTAGCGAATGTCGATATCGGGATGGTGTTCTTCATCGTCCGCAACTTCGGCCACAGCGTTTACGAAATCGATCGCATCGGCAAAATCATCGAACTCAAAAGTGCGCTCGATCTGGTTCTTCTCCAGCTCCCATTCAGGGATCTTTTTCATGCGGTTCTTCAAGTCCGCAGCTTTGATTAAGTCAGCCATAACGGGAGAACGAGTATCACCCGAAAATAGTTTTGCAACGCCAAATCGAGCACCTTTTGGTAACA
>JBGPNR010000029.1:0-11541 GCA_041487635.1 Candidatus Udaeobacter sp.
AGCAGGTTGAGGCTGAACCCGAATAGCTGCATGAGAAATAGCGCGCCGATCAGCGAAATTGGAATCGCGACGACCGGCACCACTACCGAGCGGACCGAGCCGAGGAACAAAAAGATTACGACCATCACTATGAGCAATGTGTCAATCAACGTCTTTACGACTTCGTGGATGGCGTCGTTGATGTAAGCCGTAGCGTCGTAGGCGATTTCGCCCTTCATTCCGGCCGGCAATTCCCTTTGGATTTGCTCCATCTCCGAGCGAACGCGTTTGATCACGTCCACCGCATTCGCATTCGGCAGAACGTAAATTCCCATGAAGACTGCTTTCTGGCCCGAGAACCGCACCTCGGTGTTGTAATCTTCCGCGCCGAGCTCGACGTCCGCGATGTCGCTCAACCTGACGAGATTTCCTTTCTCCTGGCGAATGACCAGTTTTTTGAAGTCATCCACCGTGTGCAGGTCGGTGTTCGCGGTCAGATTGACCTGAAGCAGCGAACCTTTCGTGCTACCGACGGCCGAGAGAAAATTATTTCGCGCAAGCATGTTGCGCACCTGGGCCGGGCTGATGTTTAGCGCAGCCATCCGGTCCGGTTTCATCCAGATGCGCATCGCGAACGTGCGGCCGCCGAGAATGTCCGCTTTCTGCACGCCGCCGACTGCAGTGAGACGCGGCTGCACCAGTCGCACGAGATAATCGGTCACTTCGTTAGGCTGCAGAATGTCCGAAGTGAAACTTAAATAACACGAGGCGGTCTGTGTATCGGCTGATTGGATTTCTAACACCGGAATCTCCGCGTCCGGCGGCAGATCGCGCCGGATCGCGTCCACCTTCGAGCTGATGTCTGACAACGCCCTATTTGCATCGTAATTCAGTTTCAGCCGTACGGTAATTGTCGAGGTGCCTTGAGAGCTTTGCGATTGGATGTAATCGATTCCGTCAGCTGCGGCGATGGCACGCTCGAGTGGCGTTGTGATAAATCCCCTAACGAGTTCAGCATCGGCGCCGACATAAACTGTCGTTATCTTGATCGAGGCGATGTCGCTGCGCGGATATTGGCGTACGTTGATCGTCCGCATCGCCTGCAAACCGGCGATCAGGATCACAAAGCTAACCACCAGCGCCAGCACCGGGCGCTTGATGAAAAGGTCAGTGAAGGATTTCATGTCGTTCTTCGATCGCTACGAATCGATTGGATTCGGATTTACCTGCGGGTTCGGCGCCAGATCGTTGTTGATCGTCACCGGCATTCCGTTTCGCAGTTTGAAAACTCCCGTGCTCACGACGGTTTCGCCGGCCTTCAATCCTTGCGTAATCGCGACGAGATCGCCGCGCGCTTCACCGACACGCACAAATTGCTGTCGAATCACTTGCGATTCTTTGCCGGTCTTTTCGTCTTTCTTTTTCTCAATCACAAACACCGAGTCGCCGAACGGCGCATAGGAAATTGCGGATCCCGGAACGACAAGCGCCTTGTGTTTTTCGGGCAACGTGACTTCCGCTTTCGCGAACATTCCGGGCCGTAGCACGTGATCGGGATTCTCCAGCGTCGCCTGCAATGTGATGTTGCGCGTGCTCGAATCGACCATCGAATTAATTGCGGTCACCTTTCCGGGAAACACATGGCCGGGAAGAGCGTCCGTGGTCACGTGCACCTCCAAGCCCGGCGTTAACTGACCAAGATATTGTTGGGGCAACGCGAAATCGGCGAAGAGTGAGTCGAGTGAAGTGAGCTGCACCACTTGTTGGCCCGAGTTGATCATTTGCCCGACGTTCACCTGACGAATCCCGAGCTGGCCATCAAATGGCGCGATAATCGTCTTCTTCCGAATATTAGAGCGCATTTGATCGGCAACAGCATTCAGCCTATTGAATTTCGATTCCGCAGCGTCGAGCTCAGCCTTTGAAACCACCTTTCGCGACGCAAGGCCGCGACTTCGTTCCACGTCCTGCCGTCCCAGCTCGGCTTCAGCTTCTGCCGATCGCAAAAGCGCCTCTTCCGCCGACGCGTCGAGTTGGAGCAACAAATCGCCTTTCTTCGCGGTACCGCCGTTTTCAAACGCGATTTGGCTGACGACTCCGCCAAGCTCGCTGGAAACGACTGCGCCCTGTACCGCCGAGATCGAACCGACCGCCGACAACGTCGGCGCCCAATCTTCTTCTTTCACAGTTACGCTCGATACTGTCGTCGGCGGCATCACCATGGGTGTAGACGTCATCTTGACGATTTGCAGAATTTTGATGCCAAAAGCAAAAACCAAAATGGCGGCCAGCAGACCTATCGCAATGCCAACCCCCCGCCCGCGACGTCGCGGTCTTGCATTCGATTGCACTGGAACATTTGAAATACCCTTTGCCACGTCATGCATAAGCCAGTTCTCCCTCCTGTTTGAACAACAAGCGCCAGAGCGTTCGCGTCACTTCCAGTTGTCGCGCACACCGTTCAGCTGCCGTCATTTCCTGGCGCAACACATCGAACATTAACATTCCGCGTGCGACAGCGAAAATGAGTTCTGCCAATTCGATGGGAGAAAGGCCGTGAGGGGCGTTTTGAGCTTCGGGTGCCCGCCCAATAAGCTCAGCCACGCCATCCATTGAGGTCTGCAAAACATCGCGCACGAGATCAGCCATGCGCGGATTCCGCGATGCTTCGGCGTACAGATCGACCACGAACGCGGAGATCACTCGCGGCTCGTTTTCGCAGCAGTGGGCGGTAAACAGAATTTCGAGCGACTCGAGCAGCGTTGGCGCCTGGCGCGCGCGTTCCAGCATGTCGCCGATTTCTGCCTTATGGCGATCGGCCATCGCCGAAATGACCGCCTCTTTGTTTTCGAAATAGCGATAGATCAGCCCGACGCTGATGCCGGCTTCCGCACTGATGTCGTGCATGCTGGCCTGGTGAAATCCGCGTTTGGCAAAGCAGACCAAAGCGGCATCAAGGATTTGGGAACGACGATCTGGATTGGAAGATTCTATCTGAGGTTGCGGCAGAGGTTCGGGAAGATGAATGAACGTTCATTCATTGTCAAATACCTCTGCGCACTCACGTGACTTCCCATCGCTCTTTCCAGAGCGCGCGATTCCGCTCGTCTGGGGAGCACAGGCTGCCAGCCTGTCCTTTTCGGCAGCTTTGCCGAAAAGCTCTTCGGGGCAATCGATTCTACGCGCGCTGTTGTGACGATTGAGTCGTCGGCAAGTTGCCGACGACAACAGGCTCGCAGCCTGTGCTCCCCAGCATGGTGCTAACGCCCTCTTTCAAGACTTCGTCTCCACATTTGCTTGTACCGCATGTTGCGACATCACTGGCACAGGCTGCGCGGGCGCTCCGAGGCTTTCATAAGAAACCGGCGCCGGTTGCCCGATAAATTGCCAGATCGCAGCGAGTGCACTCAAAATGCACAGCGCGTAGACCACCGCTTCCATCATGCCCCTGCCCTTCTCTTCCGAGCGGACCAGGAGCGCGTATGTCGATTGAGCTTCGTTCTTCATAATTTTAAGACGCTGCGGAGTTCCCGCTTTGTCTAAGGTTTGTTGTTCGTTCATCATTGGTTTGAAAGTTGGATGCGACGCGGCCGTGAATTGGATTCAAATAAAAACCGAATTGTTGCCAAGGTTTCCGCCTGATGCGCGCTATCTCATCGGCGTTTCCGGCGGACGCGATTCGGTCGCGCTGCTGCACTGGCTAATCAGTCTCGGTTACAAGAAACTGATCGTTTGTCATTTAAACCACCAGTTGCGCGGACGATCGAGCGATGCCGATGCGCGTTTTGTGCAAAAACTCGCCGCGAAATATCAGGTCGATTTTGAACGCGGCGCGGCAAATGTTCGTGCGCTCGCAAAGAAAAAAAAGATGTCGACCGAAACCGCTGCGCGCGAGGCACGCTACTCATTTTTCGCCGAGGCAGCAAAGCGCCACCGTTGTCACACGATTTTTCTGGCTCATCACGCCGATGATCTCGTTGAGACTTTCCTATTCAATTTGATCCGAGGCGCCGGTCTCACCGGTCTCGCCGGAATGCGCAATGTTTCCACCAGACGCATTGATGGCGTCGATCTGACCACTGTGCGCCCGTTGCTATCAGTCTGGCGCAGTGACATTGATAAGTACGTTCATGAACGTCATCTGAGATTTCGCGAAGATGCCACGAACAAAACTCTCGCGGCCACGCGCAATCGGATTCGCAACTGTATCATTCCGTATCTGGAGAAAATCCTTGGCCGAAACATCCGCCAGAATATTTGGCGGACAGCGATGATCGCCGCCGAAGAAGAGAAATGGATCGATAACGAAGCGCCGGATTTCACTAATCTGCACCTTTTAGTTCCAGGACTTCGCGCGCTGCCAGTTGCACTTCAGCGCCGTGCGATCATGAAATGGTTGCGCACGCAAAACATTTCCGAAGTTGGCTTTGACGTTATCGAACGCGTCCGTTCACTCGCCGATCGAGACGCTCCGATCGCGAAAGTGAATCTCCCGGGAGATCGCCATGCACGCCGCCGCGCCGCGAAGATTTTTTTGGAGTAATGGAGTATTGAAGTGTTGGAGCAATCGCTAGCGGACTCGCTAGATAAATGCATTACTCCATTACTCCATCACTCCAATGTCTGAAATTCGCGTTCGTTTTGCCCCGTCGCCTACTGGCTATCTGCACATTGGCGGGGCGCGCACTGCGCTGTTCAACTGGCTGTTTGCGCGGCATCACGGCGGACAATTCGTGTTACGCATCGAAGACACCGATATCAAGCGAAACACCGAGGAAGCGATGGCCGCGATCTACGAAGGCTTGGAATGGCTGGGCCTGAACTGGGACGAAGGCCCGCACGTCGGCGGCGATTTAGGACCGTACTTGCAGAGTGAACGCACTGAACTCTACGAGCATTACCTGAAAAAACTGCAGGACGCCGGTCATATCTTTGAAGACCAGGGCGCGATGCGGTTTCGTTCGCCTCGCGAGCACGTCATCGTCGATGATATCGTTTGCGGGAAGATCGATTTCGACCTCAGCAATCCGGCCACGCACCCGGACATGACCATCCGGCGCCCCGATGGCTCATGGATTTTTCATTTCGTGAACGTGATCGACGATCTGGAAATGAAAATCTCGCACGTGATCCGTGGCGAAGATCATCTCTCCAACACGCCGAAACATATCGAGATTTTCCGCGCGCTCGGCGCGACGCCGCCGCATTACGCGCACATACCGCTCATCCTCAACCGTGACGGATCAAAGATGAGCAAACGCGACGAAGGCGCGCGCGTGGAGTATTACATTCGGCGTGGCTATCTCCCGGCGGCCGTCCGCAACTATCTCTGTCTCCTTGGCTGGTCACCCAAGGACAACCGGGAGAAAATCCACGTTAATGAAGTTATCCGAATTTTTGATCTCGCGAACATCGGGCGCAGCTCGGCAACGTTCGATCCCAACAAATTACACTGGTTGAATGGCGAATACGCGCGCGAGCTTGGCGACTCCGAGTTTTACGATTTGGCCGTCGCGAGGTTAAAATCGAGCGGTGTAGAGCTGAACAAATTCCCAGAGGAATACGTGCGCGCTGCGTTACAAACCTGTAAAGGCAAGATCAACACGTTTGACGAGCTCCCCGCCTACTGTGAGTTCTATTTTACCGACGATTTCGATTTTAATCCCGAAGGCGTAGCAAAATATTTCACCACTGAGAACAAGCCACGACTCAAAGCGGTTCGCGACGCCTTAAGCGCGCTTGAGAAATTCGACGCTGACAACATCGAAACGACACTAAAAAGCACAGCCTCAAAGCTCGGCGTCAAAGTCGGTGCGATCGTGCATACCACTCGTCTCGCTGTGACTGGCAGCAACGTGGGACCGAGTCTGTATCATTTGCTGGAGGTTCTTGGAAAACAAAAAGTGCTGACGCGAATTGATCGCGCGCTTTCCATTTTCTAATTCGCCGTCATCGCGAGCGTATCCGAGGGACCCAGCCTGAATGTTGACTGCGAAAGAAGATTCTTCACGTCTGCACTCCGAGGAGCAACATCCAGAGTGCCATGTAAAGAAAGGCCCAGAGCAGCGCATCCCATTTTCGCGGGGCGTTCAGACGTGATGCGGATTTCGTGCCCGGAACAGGCGGTGCCGGGAACCAAAAAGCGAGGCGCGACGTTTGCCAGCGAAGGAGAAATGGCAGGGCGAGCACGAGGGTGGCCGCGGGAGCGGTGCGCCATGGGTTTCCGCCTAACGACACAAAAAACCAAAGGCCGCCCACGCTGAGGATGAGTGTCAACCAGGACAAAATTCCGAGCCTTCGCGTGTAGCGCAGTTGCGTGATCCGGCGATGAATCAGCTGCCACGCGGCAACGATCCAGAAATAGCAGGCGACACCGATCAGCATGCCGAACCAGTCGCGCGGCGCTAGTGTATCACTCTTCGACGATTTAGGTGAAAAAGCGACGTTCGCGAGCACACCTAACAAGCCAGCCGTCGCGCAGAGCAGATGCTCATTCAGGCGCACGACCGCGGGTATGCGCAGGCGCGTCATTCCCTCGGGCACAGCGGGCACGGGATTTTTTCGTCGGCGCGTAGCGTCCCAGCGCCGCAGGTCCATCCACTGCCGCCGCCAGAGCCAACGGAGCGACGGCGGCAAACCGATCGCGCTGCCGATCACCGTGACGACACCTTTCTGCAGAAGCTCGGCATGCTGGCTGAGCCACGCGGTCGTTGTGCGATTCGTGAGCAGAACCACGCTCATGGCGTCACTCGAGGCCTCTACGCTGCCGGCGCGTATCAGCTCGGCGCGCAGTCGCGCCGCGGCGGGCGCATCTTCTACATCATACAGGAGCTGGAAACGCCGCAGTTCAGCGAACCGGGTCGGCAGATCCGGAATTCTGATCACGCGCCCGCGGCGATACGAGTCCCATGCTTTTCCCGTGGGACACCAACGCAGCAAATCCTCCGGACGCAGCAGGATGACGATCGCGAGTGCGACGCATCCAATCCCGATAATGCAGGTGAGAACGGAAATCGGAATGATCCTGTGCACCGCATTGGTCTGCGCCGTCACGGCCGGGATCCATCCCGTGCGACCGAGCAGGTAAAAGCCGAAGAGGCCCGTGACGAGAGTCAACGAGAGCGCCAGCCGCGACATACCCATGCGTCGCCGGAGAAGGGCGATGCATGAATGCCAGAAAATGAACGCCAAGAAAAACGACATGATGAGCCAGTACAAAATGCGAACGGCAATCGGTTCGTTTGTGAAAGCCAGGCCCTGCCAGTCGCCGAAAATCATCATTGGCACGAAGAAGACCGCGGCGAGCATGACCGTCATAATGCCAATCCACGGGGGAACGGGGAAGCGGAGCCTGGTCGTTCGCTGCGCCGCTGCTTCGCGCGGCGTCGCAAGAAGTTGCGTCAATCGCCGCAAGGCCGGTCGAAAGGCACCGCAGAAGTCCACCTTTCGCGCGTGCTGCAGTTCCGGCGGGGGCTTGCAGGAACGGAAGAGCGCAAGAATCAGGCGATCGCCCTGCGCCAATGCGCGCTGCCATTCGCGGCGAACGTATTCGGATCGGATGCTGTCGGGCGTGAGCACGAGGACAACCGTTTGCGCCTCATCCAGCGCGTGATCAATTTCCGCTGCCCAATCGCCGCCCGGTGCGAGATGATTCGCGTCCAACCAGGTCGCGATCCCCTCCCGGTCGAGGTGGAAGGCGAGCGACTCCGCGAAGTAAAAGTCTTTCCTCGAATAGCTGATGAAGACCGCAGCCATCGATTCGCGGTGCCATTCTGCCCGGTTGCGGTCGCGCTGGCGAGCAGAAGTTAAGTCTGGTGGACGCTACTTCTTCGCTACTTTCGACCAGGTGTCCCTCAACGCGACGGTGCGATTCCAGATTTGTTTCTCGCGGGTGGAATCGGAATCAAGCGCGAAATAGCCAAGGCGCTCGAACTGATAGCGCTCTTCGGGACGCGCGCCTGCAAGCGCGGGTTCGCCTTTTGCGGTAACCACTTCGAGCGAATTTGGATTGATGAACGATTTGAAATCGCCAGCGGCGTCAGGCTCGGGAACGGTGAACAGACGATCATACAGTCGCACTTCTGCATCGATCGCGTGCGCGGCGCTCACCCAGTGAATGGTCCCTTTGATTTTGCGGCCAGCAGTTGGTCCGCCTGATTTACTCTCGAGATCTACTGTGCAGCGGAGCTCGATCACGTTTCCGGCGTCATCTTTCACCACCTCATCGCACTTGATGATGTAAGCGTATTTGAGCCGAGCCTCGCCGCCCGGACGCAACCGAAAGAATTTCGGCGGCGGCGTTTCCCTGAAATCCTCGTTCTCGATGTAAAGTTCGCGACCAAATGGAATCTTTCTCGTTCCGGCATTTGGATCTTCGGGATTGTTGATTGCATCGAGTTCTTCGGTTTTTTCTTCTGGATAATTCGTCAGGACAACTTTGATGGGCCGCAGCACGACAAGCCGACGCGTGGCAGTCTGATTGAATTCGTCGCGTACGGTGTGCTCCAGCAGTGCCATGTCGGTCATGCTCGGATATTTCGTGATGCCGATGTTGTAAGCGAATGTGCGTAATGCGTTCGCGGTCACGCCGCGCCGGCGCAAACCGGAGATGGTAAGCATGCGCGGATCGTCCCAGCCGTTGACCAGTTTTTCGGTCACCAACTGGATCAGTTTGCGTTTGCTCACCACCGCGTAGGTGAGATTAAGCCGCGCAAATTCGTACTGATGCGGGCGCGGCTCCGCCAGTTCGAGCGCGTCGAGAATCCAATCGTAAAGAGGCCGGTGCACTTCGAATTCCAGCGTGCAAATCGAATGCGTAATGCCTTCGATGTAATCGCTGAGCGTGTGCGCCCAGTCGTACATCGGATAAATGCACCATTTGTCCCCAGTGCGATGATGTGCTGCGTGCCGGATCCGATAGAGCACCGGATCGCGCAGCCACACGTTCGCCGCGTTCACGTCGATCTTTGCGCGCAGAGTGCGCCCGCCATCGGCAAACTCGCCCGCTTTCATTCGCGCAAACAGATCGAGATTTTCCTCAATCGAGCGATCGCGAAAGCCACTCGCTTTTCCGAGCCGCCGATACGCATCCGTCTCCTCCGGTGTCATGTCGCACACGTACGCTTTGCCTGTGCGCACCAGATCCACTGCGTATTTGTAAAACTGCTCGAAATAATCCGACGCGTAGAACGGCCCGCCGCCGAGATGATTATCCGCCCAGCCATCGATCAACCAACGCACGTCAGCCATAATTGACCTGACATATTCCGTTTCCTCCTTCGCCGGGTTGGTATCGTCCATGCGAATGTTGCACACGCCGCCAAACTCCCGTGCGATCCCGAAATTCAAACAGATAGATTTCGCGTGGCCGATGTGCAGATAACCATTCGGCTCGGGGGGAAAACGGGTCCGAATTTGTTTGAATTGTCCACCGCGAACATCCTCCGCGACAATGTCGCGAATAAAATCGGACGGCGGATTTTCAGTCAAAGCTGTCATTGCACTCGTGCACGGTTACTATTCTCGATTCTCCACGAATGGAAAAAAATCAAACTACTGAGCGTTACACGCTGGCTGACTTAGAGAACTGGTCTGCCGTTGCGGGAGATCTCGACCCTCCGATTCGACTCGGGGTTTTTGGCGATCCGGTCGCGCATTCTTTCTCGCCACAAATGCAAAACCCCGCCCTACGCGCCTGCGAGATCGACATGCAATACGCGCGCTTTCACATTCGCGTCAACGAGCTGAGATCGGCGCTGCTGCTTTTGCGCAAACTCGATTTCGTTGGAATCAATCTGACCGTCCCGCACAAGATAGCGGCGTTCATGCAGATCGATGACGCCGACGAATTCGCAACTCGCGCCGGAGCGATAAATACGATTCGTGTTCGCGATGAAAAACTGATTGGTTCAAATACGGACGGTGAAGGCTTCCTTCGGGCGATTCGCACTGAATTCTCGATCGATCTACGCGATCTGCGGGTCATGATCATTGGCGCCGGCGGTGGCGCAGGACGCGCCATAGCCTGGCAATGCGCGCTGGAAAATTGTGAGCGCCTTGTTCTGGTCAATCGCACTCTGAAAAGAGCAAACGTACTCGCAGACCAATTGCGGCCATTTTTCTCCGGGCCGCGGGTTTTAGGTCCCTCGGCGCGGCTAGAGGCGGTAGCATTGGATGAGGCGGTGATGCGCACGCAGCTTGCCGACATCGATTTGATCGTTAATGCCACGCCGCTGGGAATGAATGCGAGCGATCCGACACCGGTCCCGGCGCGCTTGCTTGCGCCGCATCACATCATTTTTGATTGCGTCTACGGGCCATCGAAAACGGCATTAATTCGTGCAGCAGAGGAAGCGGGCGCGCGCGGCGCGAACGGCTTGTCGATGTTGCTATACCAAGGCGCGCTCTCTTTTTCCATCTGGTTCAATCGTGAAGCGCCGATAAACGTAATGCGCGCTGCGCTGTAGCCGCCTCGCTGTGCGAGGCGCGCGCGTCGCTCATAGAACGACGGCTACAGGCGTTGTAATAACGCCGAAAGCTGGCATATTAGCCGATGGTAAGTGCGGGCATCAATTTCGCTGGTCCGGGACGCGTCGGCATCGACCTTGCAGAAGAGCTGCTGGAGCTCAAGCGCGAGCGAAACGCCGTTATTCTCGCGCACAACTATCAGGTGCCTGAGTTACAGGATGTGGCCGATTTCGTCGGCGACTCGTTAGGCCTGAGTTATCAGGCGGCCAAAACTGACGCCGACGTGATCTTATTCTGTGGCGTGCATTTCATGGCGGAAACAGCCAAGATTATTAATCCCACCAAGCGTGTGATTTTGCCGGATCTCGAGGCCGGCTGTTCCCTGTCTGAATCGTGTCCGCCCGAAAAGCTGGCGGAGTTTCTGAGACAGCGCTCCGATAAAAACTACTACGTGATCGCCTATATCAATTGCAGCGCCGGGGTGAAGGCGCTGGCTGACGTGATCTGCACTAGCGGTAATGCCGACAAAATCGTCCGCGCAGCGCCGGCCGATCGAAACATTCTCTTTGTCCCGGATCAAAATCTAGGGGCGTGGGTGATGGAACGCACCGGACGCAAAATGGATTTGTGGCAGGGCACCTGTTACGTACACGTTGAGTTCACCGCGCGCAGCATTAACCGCATTCGCGAAGAGTATCCCGATGCACCTGTCGTCGCGCATCCGGAATGTACTTATGCCGTGCGCATGCTTGCTGATGAAGTCTGTTCCACCGAAAAAATGGTGACGTTTTGCAAGGAAACTCCGGCGCGCGAGATCATTGTCGTAACCGAGGCTGGCTTATTGCACCGGCTGCGCAAAGAAATCCCCGATAAGGCATTCATTCCAGGCCCGACGGATAATTGCTTTTGCGGCGAGTGCCGGTTCATGAAGATGAACACGCTTGAGAAAGCGTACGACGCGCTTTTGAACATGGAACCGGAGATCACTTTGCCTGAATCGGTTCGCAAGCGCGCGGAAGCACCGATTCTGCGCATGCTTGAGTTAAGTAAATAGAAAATCTCCCGACGAACTCCCGCGATTGTCTCGGTCTTGGC
>JBGPNR010000030.1:0-11319 GCA_041487635.1 Candidatus Udaeobacter sp.
AATTTCGCTCCGACATTCAATCGCACCGGGCCGTGGCAGACATGCTTGGCTGTCTAGCCATCTCGCTGGAATTGGTTGATCCACGCTTTTACCATCTCGACACTTGCTTTTGTCCGCTCCCCGATGGCGGGGCGTTTTGGTTTCCATCGGCCTTCGACGAGTACGGCCAGCGCGCGATCCGAGACCATGTGACTGATTTGATCGACGTCTTACCGGAAGAGGCGATGCACTTCTCCTGTAATGCCGTCGTTATCGAGCGCGATATTGTTTTGCCCGAAGGTGCGCCGCAGCTCGTGACCCAGCTACAAGATCGCGGTTACCGCTGCCACGAGTTACCGATGACCGAATTCATCAAAGCCGGTGGCGCGTGCAAATGTCTTACCATGTTCATGCCGCAAAGAGAGAAGTGTTAGCTGCACAGTTTAAGTTGTAAGGCGACCCTCACCACCTGTAGCCGCGTCCAGCTCGGACTTTTCCGCATAAGGTTCCCGCTTCGCTCGTAACGCGACTTCAATCTTTTCCAGCGGCAAGCAATTCATCACATCATCTTTGGCGAGCCAGCCTTTGCGTGCGATCCCAATTCCAAACCACAAATCCTGCAAACGCTCGGTGCGATGAGCATCGGGATTGATTACACATTTGACACTTTTCTGTTTCGCCAATGGCCACCAGCGCCAGTCCAGATCCAGTCGCTTCGGCGCCGCGTTGAGCTCAATCCATGTGCCGGTGCGTGCCGCCGCGTCCAGGATGGCAGGGATATCGATCTGGTACGGTTCGCGTTTCAGCAGTAGGCGGCCGGTCGGATGCGCCAGCATGGTAACAAATGGATTCTCGATCGCGCAGATCACTCGCTGCGTCATTTCCGTTTCGCTCAAATTGAAAACGGAATGGACGGACACAATCACGTAGTCAAGCTGTGCTAAGACATCATCCGGGAAATCGAGCGATCCATCGCGCAAAATGTCGCATTCGATTCCTGCAAAGACGCGAAAGCCATGCAGCTTCTTGTTCAATTTCCGGATGGTGGCGATTTGGAAGCGCAGTTTTGGTTCGTCGATTCCGTGAGCTTGAATCGAGCTGTGACTGTGATCGGCGATACCCAAATATTCCAATCCGAGCCCTTGCGCAGCTTCGGCCATCTCTTCGATGGAGTTGTGTCCGTCGCTCGCAGTGGTGTGACAATGAAATGTTCCGCGCAAGTTCTCCTTCTCGACCAACTTCGGGAGAGAATGTTTCTCGGCAGCTTCGAACTCTCCCCAATTTTCTCGTAGTTCCGGCGGGATAAAATCGAGATCGACCGCCCGATAAAGTCCGGCTTCATCGTTAATCTTTGGAATCTTCTCCACTGGCTTTTTCGTTTTCGCTTTGGAATCGACTGGAACCGCCGCGAGACGATACTCATTGAGCGTCCAACCTCGCTGAAGCGCGCGGCTGCGTAGCTCGATATTGTGTTCCTTGTTTCCGGTGAAATAGGCGAGCGCAAACGGATATTCTGCGGTGCTCACTACTCGCAGATCGCACTGCACTCCAGAACGAAGTCGCGCACTCGATTTCGTCGGTCCTTGAGCAATGATTGATTCGACGAGCGGATGCGAAACAAAGAACGCCATGATCGCTTCGGGCTTTTTTGTCGCCACCAGGAAATCCAAATCGTGCACGATTTCCTTTCGGCGCCGATAGCTTCCGGCGATATCGACCTGCAAAGCCGCGTCGTGCGCTGCGAGATCGGAGCGCAGTGTTTCTGCTTCAGCCGCGACTTGTCCGAACTGGAACGAGCCGGCGTGCACGGCGCGTTTCGCGATAGATTCGCAGAGCTTTTGCTGTGTCGTCTGCCCAAAACCCGGCAGTTCAGCGACGCGCCCGTCCTCGCACGCTTTCTGCAACTGCTCGATTGAATTGATGCCGAGTCGATCATAAAGAGCTTTTATCTTTTTGGCGCCAAGACCGGGTAATGAGAACAATTCCATAATTCCGACCGGGAATTCCGCGCTTAATTCTTCGAAGTATTTGAGTGATCCGGTGGCAGCCAGTTCCTTGATCTTTAGCGCTATGCTTTTTCCGATTCCCGGAACCTTTGCCACTGCTTCTTCATCCTGAAAATTCGGAACGTTGCCGCCAAAGGTTTCGATCGCGCGCGCTGCGTTCGTGTATGCCCGCACCTTGAACGGATTCTCGTCCTTCAGTTCCAGCAGCGTCGCGATCTTTTCCAGAACACCGGCGATTTCCTCTTTGGTCATCACCAAAAACCGTTAACCGGAATTGCGCCGCCGTCGACGGTGAAGCGCTGCGAGCGACTCCCTGCACAATTGTTCGTCACATCCGACCACGCCGTTGATAGAATTTATAGCGATCGATGATTGACTCCACGTACTTCCGCGTTGCGGGGAAATCGACATTCTTGAGAAACGTCCGCGCCGATGTGTCGGTAGCGCCGTTTTTGCTCCACCGCTGGGCGCGACTGGCGCCGGCGTTGTACTCTGCCAAGGCGAAAGGAACCGGATCGGATTGAAGCTTCCAGTGTTCGACCGCGCGATGCAAATACCACGCGCCTGCCTCCAGGTTTATCTTCGGATCGAAGAGCTGGTCGGAATGGAAATCGGCGATCTTATTTTCGCGAGCCCATTCGTTGGCCGCTTTTTCGCTTACTTGCATGAGCCCGCGCTCCCCCCGACTGCCATGCTTTTCCGGATCGAACCGGCTCTCACGCCAAACGACCGCTTTCACGAGCATGGGATCGAGCTGATGTTCGACCGCGACGACGCGAATGAGGCGGTCGTACCGTTGAAATCGCGCCGGGCTCATCCATTCGTAAACCGTGTAAACCGGGTCGCCCGATAGGACTGCGAGATAAACAAAGCCTGCAGCCAGCGCCAGCATCACGCAGAGAAGCAGTTTGAAGAGGAATCGTATCATTCAGTTCGTGCTCGTGCTCCTACTCGTGCTCGTAATCGGTCTGGGAAGGATATGATGCTTCATCCTCGCGGAGAACGTCCCCGTGAGGCGAAAACCTGCGGAGCAGTCCCACGAGCATCTACACGATTCGCACGAGAGTTTCCTTGACCGAAGTACTCTCTTCAGGAGTCGCGAATCCCCGCGCGACCAATACATCTAGGGCCGCAGCACTCTCCAAAGCTGAGCCGCGGGCAATCTCAAAAAAACGAGCGCGATCGTTCGGCGAAAATTTTTCGTTTCCTTCGGCGATGTTGAGCGGGCTGCTTGTCGACGCGCGATCAAGCTGATCTTTCGCCGCCCCTCTTGCTGAAATAGCGGCAAGAAACTTGCCGACCCAGGTGCAGAAATTGATGGCTTCCCGGTACACGTCCAGTTTCTCGTGGTCGAAGTAGATTTTCATCGTGGCTACAATAATCGATTACGAGCACGAGCATGAGCACGAATTTGAGCGCTTCCATGGCAAAGGCCAATTACGTTCGCGTCATCATTGATCGGGCGATTCATCGCGAGCTCGACTACGCTGTTCCTGACAGCCTGACGGGCCGAATCGGAGTCGGCTCCCGCGTGCGCGTACCGTTTCGCGAAAAATCCGCGCTCGCCACAGTCGTCGCACTTCCAGAACAAACAGACGCGAAAGGTATCCGGCCAATCGAAGCAATAATCGGCGAAGCACCGGTTTTGAGCGAGCAACTGCTCGAACTGGGGCGCTGGATCGCCACGTATTATTGCTGCCCGATTGAAACGGTAATGCGCAGCATGTTGCCCCAAGTGATTCGACGCGCAGAAGTCAGGTGGAAGAAACAGTTGTTTGTGCAGCCTGGTCGCCAGATCGACAATGATGAGCTTGAGAAGCTGCGGAAACGCGCGCCGCGGCAGGCGGAACTTGTCGAAGCAATCTCGAGGCTGGAAATGCCCATGCGCGCGGCAGAGCTCCTGCGCCAGACATCTCTCGACTACCAGACGCTACGTGCGTTGGTAAAACGCGGTCTCGCAGAGTTGCGCGAAGAAGCCGTAGTCCGTGATCCCCATGCGGATGAGCATTTCATCGCCACGTCCAATCTTGTTTTGAACGAGGAGCAAACACGCGCCCTGAACGAAATTACGCAAGCGCTCGACGCGCCTGAAAATGCCCGGCCAATTTTGCTTCACGGTGTGACCGGATCCGGTAAGACCGAAATTTATTTGCAGTCGATCCGGGCAACGCTTGATCGCGGCCGCACCGCGATCGTTCTCGTGCCGGAAATTTCGCTGACGCCGCAGACAGTCGAACGCTTTAAAGGCCGTTTTGCCTATGTGCCGGATGCAGTCGCGGTGTTGCACAGCCATTTGTCGGAGGGCGAACGCCACGACGAGTGGCACAAAATTCATGCGGGACGCGCCCGCATCGTGATTGGTGCACGCAGCGCCGTTTTCGCGCCGCTGAAGAGTCTTGGGCTCATCGTCGTCGATGAAGAACACGAGACGACATACAAACAAGAGGAAGCCCCACGGTATCACGCGCGCGATCTCGCAGTGGTACGTGGGAAGATTGAGAAATGTGTTGTGGTGTTGGGCAGCGCCACGCCGTCGCTCGAGAGTTATTACAACGCCGGCACCGGCAAGTACCGGCTGTTGACGCTCACCCAGCGCGTGGATGAAAAGCAGATGCCGCTCATCCGCATCGTCGATCTTCGCCAGGAACGACGGAAAGAAAAGAAAGCTGCAATACTCTCGGAAAAATTGTCGCAGGCAATTGCCGATCGTTTGCAAAAACGCGAACAGACGATTCTGTTTTTGAATCGGCGCGGATTTTCGACCTCCCTGCTTTGCAGCGAGTGCGGTGAAGCGCGGAACTGTCCGAATTGCAGCGTCGCGCTCACGTTTCATCGGCATCCGGCGGTCTCCGGGCGATTGAGCTGTCATTTATGCGGCCATACCGCCGCCGTGCCAAAAAAATGTCCCGCCTGCGGAAAGGACGCGCTGATTTATTACGGCTTTGGCACCGAGAAAGTCGAATCAACAGTCGCACAGATTTTTCCAAAAGCTGTGGTGCGTCGCATGGACGCTGATTCGATGACGCGCAAGGAAGCTTATCGCGAGACTTTAAGAGATTTTCGCACCGGCAAGATCGACATCCTCGTCGGCACGCAAATGATCGCCAAAGGTCTGCATTTTCCAAATGTGACGCTGGTCGGGATTATTAACGCCGATCTTGCATTGCATCTGCCCGATTTTCGCGCGGGCGAACGCACGTTCCAACTTCTGACCCAAGTCGCCGGACGCGCCGGACGCGGCGAAACGTCGGGCGAAGTCTTTGTGCAAACTTACACACCGTTTAGTCCGTCGATTCAGTTTGCACGGCACCACGATTTCGCCGGCTACTTTCAACAGGAGCTCGAGTTCCGCGAGCGCTGCGATTTTCCACCATTCAAACACGCCATCTTGATCACGGTTCGCTCCGCGCACGAAGGGCGCGCGAAACTTTCAGCCGAAACGTTAAAGCGCCGTTTGAAAGAAGCGCTGCCCGAAGAATTCATCCTGGGAGATGCGACGCCCGCTCCATTGGAGAAACTACAGGGCCAATTCCGCTTTCACATTCTGATTCGCGGCGAAGCCATCCTGCGCCTCAGCCGGCTCGTCCGCGAAACCCTCGACAAATTGCCATTTCCCGAAGATGTGACCGTCACCGTAGACGTCGATCCCTATCAGTTGCTGTAATTTTTCCGGACGACCGTAGGTTCGCCGTGCATCGAGCCTTTAGGCGACTAGCGCCGCTTGTGATCGCAACCGCTGTGGAAACAATCTTGACCGCCATTTCCAAAATTCGAAAATTCCAACCTTCTCACTCTCGGCAATTCATCTCATGAAAAAACTGTTGGTTACAATCCTTTTGCTGGCGGCGCTCGCGCCGTTTCGCGTGCAATCACAACAAAGCAGCGGCACGCTAGCTGGTTTCCTTTCGAAGCAAGGTCTTGCGGGCGCAAAACTGGAGCGGCGCTTCGGCAATCATCTATTTGTTCCGGTCTCCATTAACAATCGGGGAGCTGCCCTGATGATTGATACCGGGTCACCTAACACGATCATCGACGTCAACAGCGTGAATACATTCGGTCTCACTGTAGAAAAGACCGACTCGAACGTGGGCGGTTTGTTTGGCCGGAGCTGGGAACGCTTTGGCAGCAGCAAAGTAAAGAACATCGCGATGGGCAATTGCACGGTGACAAACGTACCGGTGGCCATCGCAGATTTTTCCGATTTCAACAGAGACCGCGGCGGTCCCGCTACAGGGTCGCATATTGCCGATTCCAAGGCCCTGGCACACATCAATGGTGTTCTTGGCGCGAACGAGATGATTAGGTTTGGGATGATTATCGATTGCACCAGGCAGATGCTTTACGTTAATCCAAACGGACGGAGTCCCGCGGTGAGTCAGAGTCTCACAAGTTTCCTCGCGGGTCGCGGATTTACGCGGATCCCGATACGGTTAAATGCGAATCATCATTTTGATGTTCAAGGCGCGCTCAACGGACATGCGACCCGCTTCATCCTGGACACGGGCTCGGCGAATACACTCATTGACACACAAGTAGCCGTGCGATCTGGCACTGGTGTCACCGCTCTGGCGGGCATTGGCGCGGGTGGCGCTGGTGGCTTGGCTGAAGGAATAAATCGCACGGGCGTGAAAGAATTGGCGATCGGCAACTTCACACTCGCGAACGCCGAGGTGGCAATTGCTCATTTGTCTGGTGACATACTGCTCTCGAAATCTGCGGCCGAATCGAATGCGGGCGTTCTGGGCCAGGAATATCTCTCATCGAATTTCGCAGTCATCGACATGGGCGGCATGGCGCTTTATCTACGCCACCCCGATTCCCGATAGGTGCGACTTGGTCGATTCCTGTAGCCACCGGCCTGCGGCCGGTTCACCTCGCGGCTGCTTTTGACGTTAGGCAGACGGTCCGCAGGGCCGTGGCTACACGTCATTGGTCGAGCGCTTTGCTCTAGTGTTTGATCATTTTCGGAACAGTCGCCTTCACGAGACTCGTGAATGCGGCTACAGCGCTGTTCGCTGCCGAATCGCTCAACCGCAAGAGACCAATGTCCAGTCCAAGTTTTTTTCCCTGCAGCCGGATCGCCTTCAATTTCAGACTTTCTCTTCCTCGTAATGCGATCTTCGGCATTAATGTTGCCGCTCGCAAAGGTGCGAGCGAGCGAAGCAATGTTTCAATGGCATTGATCTCGGCCACCATGTGGGGCCGGACCTGATGTCTTCGACAAATTTCATCCGTCATCCTGCGCATCACGAAAGTGTCCGGCAACTGGAGGAGGCGTTGCTGGTGCAATTGCGAGAAATGAATCACCCGACGTTTCGACCATGGGTGGTTCTCCGCCACAACTAAGGCAAATTCATCGGTGCAAAGGCGCTCGTAGCGCAAGTTCGGTGAGTGCCGGGTGAGAAAGCCAAGACCAACGTCCATCCGACCCTCTTCCAGCGCCGTTTCGATCTCGGTGGATGAGATTTCTTCGACGGTGATGCTGATCGCAGGGTGATCGGCGGTAAAAAGGCCAAGGAGATGCGGCACGAGCGGCACATTCAGCACCGGAATAACACCCAAATGAAGTTCGCCGCGTAATTGTCCGGGTTCGCTGTTTAGTTCATGGAGAAAATTCTCCAACTGATGAAGGACTGCGCGTGCGTGCTCCTGAAAAATCAGACCTCGCGGGGTAAGCAGAATCCGCTTTCCACGACGCTGAAACAGAGGCACGCGAAGACCCGCCTCTAAATCTCGCATCTGTTGAGAGACGCTCGGCTGAGAAATTCCGAGTCTGTCAGCTGCACGGCTAAAGCTTCGAGCTTCGGCAACCGCGAGAAAATAGCGCAGGTGGCGGATATCCAAAGGCTCCGGCATGGGAACGGAATATTGTCCGGCGGACTTGCCAAATGCAATCAGGAGCTTGACCCTGAAGCGTTCGGGGGTTGATTGCGTATCAAATTCTGATTTCATAGCCAAAACTTATCAGGCTATTTTCAAAACCTTTGAAAGGCAGAAATGACCCCTAAACTCGTCACCGCCGTTTCGCTAAGTGTTTTGCTGGTCGCAGGCTGTAATAAGCACTCCAGTTCCGCCGTTCGGAATTCAAACAAAGTCCGTGTCGGTTACATCGGTATCACCTGCGAGGCCCCGATTTATGCCGCTTACGAGAAGGGTTTCTTCAAGGAGGAGGGACTCGAGCCTGAACTCGTGAAGTGCAACTGGTCGACTTATAAAGACGCATTGGCACTTGGAAGCTTCGACATCACTCATCATCTGGTGATGCTCTTCCTCAAACCAGTTGAACAGGGTTTGGATGTACGATTCCTCGCCGGAATTCACCGCGGATGTCTGCGCGTTCAAGCGGGCGTGAAAACCAATATTCACACGATTCAGGATCTCAAGGGGAAGCGAATCGGTGTGCCAGGAATGGGCACTCCCCCGTTCGTTTTCGCAAATCGTGTCTTCGGAACGCACGGCATTGATGCCGGAAAAGATATTACTTGGAAAGTTTTCCCGGCGGGCGAATTGGGTCTGGCGATCGACAAAGGCGAAATCGATGCGGTGGCAGATTCGGAACCGATCGGAAGCCTGTTGATTGCCGAAGGGAAAGTAAGAAACATTGCCGACCAGATAATGGACGCGCCCTACAAGGACGAGTACTGCTGCGAGGTAATCGCGAACGGCAAATGGGTGGACGCTAATCCGGACACTGCGGCTAGAGCAACGCGTGCGCTGTTAAAAGGTGCAAAATGGGTCGAGACCAACCCAAAGGCTGCGGCGGTCCTGGCAGTGGAGAAAAAATATCTCGCCTCAACGCCCGAATTGAACACTGTCGCTCTCGCGCGATTGCGCTACATACCGAGTGTTCACCTGGCTGAGGAGTCGGTCCACACAATCGGCCGGGAGATGCAAGCTGCCAAAATGCTTTCTCCCGAAACTGATACGGAAGCGCTGGCGAAACGCGCTTTCATGCATCTTCCCGGCATTACAGACGAGTGGATCAAAAATCTGGAAGTGGAAAAAATTGCCGGAGCCCAGGTTTCGCCTGGCGATGATATTCGCCTAATCGCATCATTGATCCGGAAAGACAACGGTGGTTCCTGTTGCCAAAGAAAAATGTTCGACCAGCCGGACCAGGATGCTCCGAATCTTGCCGACCCTGACGCACCGTGTCTCGGGAAAAATGTGATGGCGGCCGGACAGTGAGTTAGGTTCCCAGTGCGAAGACAAAAGCGATGCGAGGACTCATCGCACTCCAAAAGCACTGCGATGCGAAATTGCCCAAGAGCGTTTTCGTGTTTCGCGAAGCTTTGGAGTGCGCACGCCCCGCGTCGCTTTTCGAGTTCGTCACGATATGCGGGTAGTAAATAAGCATCCATCGACATTGCCTTGGTTGATGCAGCTGGCTGTTCCGGTCGCAGGTCTAGTTACGTTCGGAGTTCACTTGCTGCTTACAAAAACTGCGCCGCCGGTTGAGACCCATTCTTACATGCTGCTGTTTTGGGAAATTCTCGGGGTCTCAATTCTTCTCGCCATTCTGCAAAGTTTCTGGCCGAGATTGCGGAAATGGATGCGGCACATGTGGCCGATTTTTACTGCTGCAATCCTGCTCATCGGCGTTTGGGATGTGATTACGCTGGGCTTTCAATTACTTCCGCTGCCGTACTTTCCCGGACCCGCGGCGGTTTTACGTAGCCTGATTAGTGATCGCGCGCTGTTGCTCGATAGCACCTGGCACTCGCTGGTTTTACTTTTGAGCGGCTACACACTCGGCGTGATCGTTGGCCTTGTTAGCGGAGTGTGCATTGGATGGTCGACTTCCGTGCGCTATTGGGGAATGCCGCTGCTCAAGGTTGTCGGCCCGATTCCAGCCACAGCATGGATCCCTCTTGCGATGGTTGTATCCCCTTCCGCGATCGCATCCGCAGCGGGATTAATCGCGCTCGCGGTGTGGTTCCCTGTTACAATGTTGACTGCGTCCGGGATTTCCAATACTCGCGCGTCCTACCTTGACGTCGCTCGAACGCTCGGCGCCGGACGCGCCTATCTCATCTTCCGGGTCGCGGTTCCCGCCGCGGTTCCGAATATTTTCATCGGCTTATTCATGGGTCTGGGTGCGTCTTTTCTGACTCTTGTGGTTGCGGAATCCATAGGGGTTAAATCCGGTCTCGGCTGGTATGTCAGTTGGGCGCAAGGCTGGGCCGAATACGGCAAAGTCTTCGCTGCCCTCATCATCATGGCAGCCTTCTTCTCAACCCTGATGACGCTTTTGTTTAAGATCCGGGACCGTCTGCTCGTCTGGCAAAAAGGAATTATCAAATGGTAGCAGTAGCTGAGACCGAACCCTCCTCGCTCCGCGTTCAGAATGTCAGCAAGAGCTTTCCGGCGCCTGACGACCCGCTCACGCGTCGACAAGCCCTAAGTAATATCTCGCTGTCGATAGCGCCGGGAGAATTGGTTTCGCTCATTGGCCCAAGCGGGTGCGGCAAGTCGACCCTGCTTCGACTCATTGCCGGTCTGGACACTCCCGACTCGGGCGAACTTTTGGTTGGATCAGACCCAATCAACGAGCCGAGCGCGGAACGTGGTCTCGTTTTTCAAGACCCAAATCTGTTTCCATGGCTTCCGGTTCGCCGCAATATCGAGGCCGGCCTCGTTGCGCGCCGAGTGTTGCGCGAAAAACGAAATGAAGTGGACGAATTCATGCGACTCGTCGGACTCGAGGCATTTGCCGATGCTTATCCGCATCATCTTTCCGGGGGCATGGCCCAGCGCGTTGCTCTGGCACGCGCACTCATCAATCACCCGAAAGTTCTCCTCCTCGACGAACCGCTCGGCGCGCTCGATGCCTTCACCCGCATGCGCCTGCAGGACGAAGTGCTGCGGCTCTGGGAAAATCGCCGCACTACAATGCTTCTCGTTACTCACGACATTGATGAAGCCATCTACATGAGTGATCGAATCATGATCATGACTCAGCGTCCGGGCCGAATCGACCGGGACATCACTAATGCGCTGGCTCGACCACGTGATCGCAGCAGCTCCGAATTTCTTCGCCTCCGCGCAGATATTCTAGAACTTCTCCACTTCGCCGGCCACGCGACTTCTTTGTCCGCGTGATGGGCATGCGGCTACGCGTTGGCGAGACGAGATAGCTACCGATACCATGCAATGCTAGCTGCCCTTCTGGCTGCACGGAGAAATTATTAACCTTCGGGAACCGATGGTTTGAGATTCCTCTTACTCACGTTGATTGGAAGAGTTAGAAGAAGTTGTTCCTGAGACAAACCGCGACACGGTCGAGAGTAGCCATCCTAAATCGGGCCTGCCTGGACCGCCACGATCAGCAAGG
>JBGPNR010000031.1:0-10960 GCA_041487635.1 Candidatus Udaeobacter sp.
CCTCCTCCGCCCATCCAACTCCTAGGCCTCACTAGGCGCCACGGATAAACTATAGCCCGACGAGGCGACTAAATTAGAAGGCGCCATTCGCTTTTATCAGGCTACAGAAGGCCTGAGCTCGGATTTTTTGCGAAGGAGCGGAAGCACTTTTTCCACGAGCGCGTCGTCTGTGATGCCGTGCTTCTTCCGTAGGATTGGGACGGCGCCGTGTTCGATGAATTGATCGGGCCAACCGATCCGCACCACAGGTGTATTGATCATCTGCGAGTGCAGATGTTCCATCACTGCGCAGCCGAAACCGTTGTGCAAAACGTGATCTTCGATCGTGCAGACCACGTCAACGCTTCTGGCAAAAAATTCGAGCGTGCCGGTGTCCATGGGTTTGATCCAGCGCGGATTGATGAGCGCAACGGAAATTCCCTGTTCTTCGAGTTTGCGAGCCGCTTCCTCGGCAACTTCAAACATGTTGCCCAAGCCAAAGATCGCTACATCGCGGCCATGTTGCACCACTTCGGCTTTTCCAATTTCGAGGAGCTTCGGTTCCGGTTTGATCTTTGCGCCTGGTCCCGAGCCGCGCGGATAACGAACGGCAACCGGACCGGAGTTGTAGTGCGCCATGGTCCAAAGCATGTCGACAAATTCATCTTCATCCTTCGGCTGCATGTGCACCCAGTTCGGCACGTGTCGCAGATAACCGATGTCGAACAAGCCATGGTGCGTCGGCCCGTCGTCGCCGCTTAATCCGGCGCGGTCCATGCACAGTTTTACGTTCAGATTTTGGATCGCGATGTCGTGGATCGCCATATCGTATGCGCGCTGGAAAAACGTGGAGTAAATCGCCAGGAACGGCTGTAACCCCTGCGTCGCCAGGCCGCATGCGAAAAGCGTCGCGTGCTCTTCCGCAATGCCCACATCGAAGTAGCGACTCGGATGCGCTTTGGCAAAGTGCGAAAGACCGGTCCCGCTAGGCATCGCCGCTGTGATCGCGACAATTTTCTGATTCGTTTCGGCAAATTTCGCCAGCGTTTTGCCGATGATTTCCGAATATGTCGGCGTCGGCGTCGGGGCGGTCTCGCCGCTTTCGATCTTGTATTTGCCGAGCCCGTGAAATTTATCGGGCTGCTTGATGGCCGGCTCGTACCCTTTTCCCTTCTTGGTGAGAATGTGCAGCAACACCGGCTCTTCCTGCGTTTTCAAAAATTCGAAGGTCCGGATGAGCAAGGGAATATCATGCCCATCAATCGGTCCGTAGTAACGCAAGCCGAGTTCCTCGAAGATAACGCTCGGAACGATCAATCCCTTCACGCTTTCCTCAACTTTGTGCGCGAATTCGGCGACTGATTTTCCGGCAACCGCCTGCACAAAATCGCGCGCTTTTTCATGAAGGTGAGCGAACGTCGGGCTTGTCACGATCGTGTTCAGATAACTTGCGATCGCTCCGACATTTTTCGCAATCGACCATTCATTATCGTTGAGCACGACGATAAAGCGCTTCGTGTGCGCCTTCACGTTATTGAGCGCTTCGTAGCTGATTCCGCACGTGAACGCGGCATCGCCTGCGACTACCACGATATTCTCGTTACCGCCACGCAGGTCGCGCCCCACTGCCATGCCAAGCGCTGCGGACAGCGCGGTGCCGGCGTGGCCTGCGCCGTAACAATCATGCTCGCTCTCGGTGCGCAAAAGAAAACCGTTGAGGCCCCCAAACTGGCGCATCGTGTGAAAGCGATCGAGTCGGCCGGTGAACATTTTGTGCACGTAGCCCTGGTGGCTCACATCCATCACGAACCGATCGCGCGGTGTGTCGAACACGCGATGCAACGCAATCGTCAGCTCAACTACGCCGAGGTTGGGGCCGAGATGGCCGCCAGTTTGCGAAAGCACTTTGATCAGCTCATCGCGCACTTCCTGGGCGAGCTGCGGCAGATCCTGCTCGCGAAGCGCTTTGATGTCCGCGGGCGAGCGGATGCCGTCGAGCAGGCGCGCTGGCGCGGCTGTCGCCTCGGAAGCTTGAGAAGTTTCAGAAAAGTTTGATTTCGTCATCTGTGCTTTCGGGTTCCTCGATCTTTTTGTCTGTAGCAGCGGCTTCCTGCGTCGGCTCGAACTCCTTAACTACGGGTTTGCCTGCGCTGTTGCGCGCAATGATCTCGATCTTTTGCTCCGCGTTGGCAAGCCGTTCCTGGCAGACTTTCACAAGGTTCATTCCTTCTTCGTAGCGCACGATCAGATCTTCGAGCGGCAATTTACCGGACTCCATCTGCTCTACAATTTTTTCGAGCCGATCCATCGCGCCTTCGAAGTTAAGCTCTGCCTCGCGCGGCTTCGTTTTGCTGCTCATGGGGAGAAGGTGGAATTAAGCACAGGTTCGCCCGGAGAAAAGGGAGACTTGGCTGTGATCGAGCCTTAACTAACTCACGTGGCGCTGCAGGGTCCTCTGTCTCCCCGCGAGTATTGGACGTATGCTCATGCGCTGAGGGCAGCGCACGTTAGAGCAATCGTCAGGGGCGGACGCGCTTACTCTTGTGACGAAATGGCAAATTAGCATTCGCTTTGATTGAAAGTGCGAGTCAATGTTTTCGCTCTTGAATGCATGAAAAAAATGCCGGCATTTTCGCTCCCGTGGCGGCGTCGATTGGAGAACCCGAGCCAGATGGAATCATCTGCCACGCCGTTTTACGCCATGTGGGATGCCGTGGCGCGTTTGGCGCAGGAAATTCGAGCGAGCGAGTTCACGACTGAAATGATCCGGCGCCGCGACACATGTGGCAGCGAAGGCGTGATGGGAGCGCTCGATTGCGCAACGCTCTACGGATTAACGCGCTGGCTTCGGCCGGCAGTGGTGGTGGAGTCGGGCGGGTTCATTGGCATGTCGTCGGCATTCATCTTGAAAGCTTTCGCAGATGCGAACCTCACGGCTGCGAAACTCTATAGCATCGAATGGAGTGAAGACTGCGAGCAAGGCGCTCTAATTCCAGACGAATTGCGATCCGCCTCAGGCGGATTCGTACCCATGCGCGGCAAGGTGGAAGATTTCCTTAAACGCGATCAATTGCCCGGATCGATTGACATGTTTCTACATGACAGCTCGCATAGCTATCGGCACATGCTCTGGGAGTTTGGCCAATTCTGGCCGAGGCTGCGCGATGGCGGCTTGCTGGTGTCGCATGACGTCCAGATGAACGCCGCCTTCCCCGAATTCATCGCCAGGACGTACGCGCACGATAAGAGAACCGGCCGCCGCGATGCCGGGCGCACTTCGCATTACGAATGGGCCCGCTGGGGCTACATCGGCTTCGCAATTAAGAAACAGATTAATTAGTCAGGTAGTGTGCTTGCGGGAGTGCCCAGTTAGCATTTAATGCGTCGACGTATGGCGCGCTTGATCGATTTGATTGCAGGCCACGATGCGCGGCATCGGGTGATTTTGGGGAGCGCTGCTGGAGCCGCCGTTTTCTTTTCGTTGCGGAACTACGTGCGTCTTCCAACGAACATAATTGCGGCTTGGGATACCTTTGCCTTTTGTGTCCTCGCTTCGGCATGGCTGACAATCCTGATTACGCCGCAGCGGACGTTGCGTGCCCGCGCTCAAGAGGAGGATTTTGGGCGAACCGTGATCTTCGTCTTTGTGGTGGTGGCGGCGTGCGCGTCTTTGTTCGCGGTGGGATTTCTCGTAAGTGTAGGTAGCGGCCACGCAGGACATCTTGTGTTAGGACTGGCGACAGTTGTCTTGTCCTGGAGTCTTATTCAAACCGTCTTTGGGTTGCACTACGCCCATGCTTTTTATGGCGATAGCGACCAACCAGGCGAAAGGCGACATGCTGGCGGACTCGTTTTCCCTGGAGAACAGATGCCGAATTATTTCGATTTTGCCTACTTTTCGTTCGTTATAGGCATGACCTGCCAGGTCTCGGATGTGCAAATTGCTTCACACCGGATGCGGCAGCTGGCACTCCTGCAGAGCGTGCTCGCCTTTGGATTCAATACCATCATCCTTGCGCTCTTGATTAATACCGTTTTCGATCTTGTGAAAGAATTCCGTTCGGGTGGCAAATAACCACTATTCGATCTGCTTTCGATACGCTTCCGCACCTTTCAATTGCTTTAGCTCGTCGGCGTTGTCGATCTTCAAAACAAAAATCCAGCCCTGGCCGTAGGGTTCGCGGTTGATTAGGCCGGGATCTGCTTCCAGCGCTCTGTTTACTTCGACGACTGTTCCTTTCACCGGCGCGTAGATGTCGCTGGCGGCTTTCACCGATTCGACAATCGCGATTGCTTCTTTCGCGTTCGCCTGTCGATCCATCTTCGGAAGCTCGACGTAGACCACGTCGGTCAATTCCGATTGCGCATGATCCGTGATGCCGACGCGGACATTCTCGCCTTCGCGCTTAATCCATTCGTGACTCTCGGTGTAAAGCAAATCGTCTGGGACATTCATAATGGTGATTTCTTGTAGAGCGGTTTCTTTTCGATGATGGCGGGAAATTTTTGTCCGCGAATTTCGATCTCAATTTGTGCGTCAATCTTCGCGCGCGCCGTCGAGACATACGCCATGCCCACGCCCCAGTTCAAGCTCGGAGAAAGCGTGCCGCTTGTTACTTCGCCGATGCGTTCCCCGTTCTTGAAGACTGCGTAATGCGGTCGCGGCGGGGGTCCTTTCTCTTTCATTCGAAACGGCACGAGCTTTTCGCGCGGTCCTTTTTCTTTTGTTTCGAGCAAGACGTCGCGCCCGATAAAGTTTGATTTTGTCAGATCGACAAAGAATCCCAGTCCTGCCTCGATTGGATTTCGGTCCGGTGAGAGATCGGAACCGTTGAGCGGGTAACACATTTCCAGACGCAATGTGTCGCGCGCGCCGAGTCCACACGGTTTGATCCCGAAGGGTTTGCCTTTTTCGAGCGTGCCGTTCCAAAACTTCACTGCGTCCGTGGCGCGAAAGAATACTTCAATGCCGTCCTCGCCTGTGTACCCGGTGCGGGCGACGGAAACCGTGGTACCGTCGAGTCGAAAATCGGTGATGTGATTTCGGGCCGGCGGTTCCGCGTCTTCACCAAATAGCGCGTGAAATAATTCTACAAGCCGCGGGCCTTGAATCGCCACGCCGCCAAACTCAGCGCTACGATTGTGGAGTTTACAAGGAGCGGCGGTCTCTAGTCCGCCGCCGGGGCGATCTGCCGCCTCCGCACGGCTACGGCGTGCCGGGGTAGATTGCCCTTCCTTGAGATGTTTTTGCAACCACGCGAAATCTTCTTCCGCGCGAGCGGCGTTCACGACCAGCATGAAATTCTGGTCGCCGATCCGATAAACAATCAGGTCATCAATAATGCCTCCGCGCTCATTGAGGAGAAAGCTGTATTGACCCGTACCCACATCGAGTTTGTTGATGTTGTTTGTGAGCATCGTGTTGAGCCATTCACGCGCCCCTGCTCCATCGACAATAAATTGTCCCATGTGGGAAATGTCGAAGATGCCAACGTCGTTTCGGACGGCTTGATGTTCAGCAACGATGCTCGTGTATTGAACCGGCATGAGCCAACCAGAGAATCGAACCATTTTTGCGCCCAGCCGCACATGCTCGTCGTAAAGCGGCGTTTTTCTTTGTGCGACTTCGCTCACGCGCCAAGCTAGGCGGTGGAAATAGTCGCGCAAGCCCCCGGCTTCTTCGTCGTTCCGAAACGGACTATTAATATTTACGCAATGCACGCAGTGTGGAAAAGCGACGCGATGACGCGTGCGCACTTCAAAGCTTTGCGAAACAAGAAGGCTCTTTTGGATATCGCACGCAGTGCTTTAGGAGTGCGATGCGTCTTCGCATCGCTTTCATGAATGCGCTTCGCGATAAGTCTGTGGCGACTTTGCCAGGGTTCGATTTCGCAACCGACAACGTCCATTTGATTTCGCAAGCGTGAATGCATGCTACTTTCGGCCAGCGATGACGTGGCTGGATAAACTCGAGCGCCGTTTTGGCTTTCTTGGTATCCCGGGATTGATCCGGATCGTGATCGGGTTCACCGCGCTGGTATGGGCGTTGATGTGGCTGAATCCGAATTTCCGGTTCGCGCTCGATCTCGATCCGGCGCGCATTCGCCACGGCGAAGTCTGGCGGCTTGTAACTTACATTTTTCTGCCGCAGACGCTCAGTCTTTGGATCATCCTTGCCCTGTGGTTCCTTTGGTTTATCGGCGAAGGTCTCGAACGCGCATGGGGTCCTTTCCGCCTTACACTTTATTTCTTTGTCGGGATGATCGGCACGACAGCCGCGGCATTTTTCTTCGGCGCGAAATTTTCGAACGGCATGCTGATCGCGTCGTTGTTCTTCGCGTTCGCGCGGTTTTATCCCGACGAAGTAATTTACGTGCTGTTCATTTTACCGGTAAAAATCAAATGGCTTGCCTGGGTTTTCGCAGCGTTTTTGCTGATTGGGTTTGTCCTTAGCCCGAATTCATATCGTGCCGCGCTCGTTGCCGCTTTTGCGAATTATTTCATCTTTTTCGGTCCGGAAATTATTCACCACGCACGACATCGCCATGAAGTCTCATCACGACGCAGACGTTTTGAAGTACAGTCGCGCAGCGTAGATGACGCCTTGCATCACTGTGCCGTCTGCGGCGCCACCGAGCTGACCGATCCCAGCCTGGATTTTCGCGTCGCACGCGATGGAGAAGAATATTGCATGGCCCATTTGCCAAAGACGCAAACGCCCGCGGGTTAGGGTAGTGCAAAGGATTCGTGTTTCTGGGGAGCGCAGGCTGCCAGCCTGCAGGTCTCGGCAGCTTGCCGAAACCGGGAAACGGCGTCACTTCGTAAAATGCGCGCGCAAAGATGTTGCCGGCAGGGCTGCCGGCAACTACAGGCTGGCAGCCTGTGCTCCCCAGAAACATGGCACGCGCGCGACCCTTGACCGGAAAACTTCGCGGCGGAGACTAGCCCGATGACCGACAAGAACACTGCGCTTGTGCCCGAAGAAGGCTGGCATTGCCTGCACCTGTTTTACCGGGTCGAATATGGCCAATGGCAATTGCTCAGCCGCGAAGAGCAAAATGCTGCCAAGACAAACCTTTCGTCGCTCGTGCAGGACGTGCGCGCAATGGAGTTAACGCAGTTGCTGACTCTGGCCATGGTCACCCCGAAAGCCGACCTCGGGTTCATGTTGATCACGCCAGACCTGCACAACGCCAACAAGATTGAGAAGCGACTGTCGCTCTCATTAGGGGCCGATGTGCTGACGCCGGTTTACAGTTATTTATCGCTCACCGAAGAAAGCGAATACATCACCAGCGAAGACGAGTACGCGCAAACTCTCGAACCGAATATCCGTAACGATCCCGCAAAACTCGCCGAAGCGACGAATTCCTTTCGCGAGCGAATGAAACATTATCGGCAGCAGCGCGTTTATCCCACGCTCCCCGATTGGCCGGTGGTTTGTTTCTACAACATGAGCAAACGACGCGGCGAGCACCGCAACTGGTATGCCCTCCCGTTCGACGAACGCCGCGAACTAATGAAAGGACACGCGAACGTCGGCCGCGAGTTCGCGGGAAAGGTGAAACAGCTGATCACCGGTTCGACGGGTCTCGACGATGCTGAATGGGGAGTGACGCTGTTTGCGCGCGATACGTTTCAGATCAAAGCGATCGTTTACAAAATGCGGTTTGATCCGGTGAGCGCCGAGTACGCGGACTTCGGCGAATTTTATGTCGGCATTCAATTGCCGCTCAACGAATTATTTCGGCGCGTCCAACTTTGACGTTCGCTCGAAAAGCGGTGCGAAAACGTCCCGACTCCAAAGCACTTCGTGCGAAATGCTCAACAGGCGCCGCTCCGTTTCGCGCAGCTTTCGGAGTGCGACCGCGTTCTCGCGTCGCTTTGCTACTACAGGTGATTCGCGGGGTGAGTATCGATATTGTAAGATATCGATCCAACAATTGGATGGGTGACAGAGCGGTTGATTGTGCACGCCTGGAAAGCGTGTGTGCCGAAAGGCACCGGGGGTTCGAATCCCCCCCCATCCGCCACACTCTAGAAAGCGACCGGAAGCGCCTTAAATTTAAAGTAAAACTTAAAGTGTCGCGGCTTGATTCGTGCTGGTCTGAGACCGCAGTTCCTACAACGTCGCGAGATCACTAAACGAAATGGCGCGTCGCTTCCTCATCGCATGTCTGCTCTTAGTGGCCGGCGACTTTCATGCCGCAGTGGAACAGCCGGAGCTGATCGAGCAAAAGCCCCAATACACTCGAACCAGAGAGCTACCGGCTCTGAAAATTAGCTTCGCTGATATGCAGTCCATCCTCGAGAAGGCAGCGAATTTGCTTTCGGACGCGAACGTGAACGCTCCAAAGAAAAAAGAATTTTTCTTTCGCGAAACTTTGACGCTCGGTACAGAACCAGACCAAATTGAAATTGCGGGCCACAGCTTCCCTGCGAACGCGCGCCTTCCAAAAGCGGCATACGAGCTCTCATACGACTATTCATGGACGGATGCGCCCGTTTCAAAACTTAAGCTGGACTTCGGAGATTTCAGGCGCCGCTTGACCGTAAGTGGCACGGCGGTCGATCAGGTGGATGCTATCTCCGCGGCATTAGAGCGCGATCTTTCGCAACATTCTTCAATTGGTGGAGACATGGTACGTATCTGGGGGGGTGGGCTGCTCTTTATGATTTTGTCTATGTCGCTCATAATCTCCGTAGCGTATTGCATTACCCAACGCCAGTGGCGTGCTCTTGGAATGCCTATTTTTTCCCTCGTGGCATTGGTGCTTTTGTTCGCGCTACCGTTTAAAGACCTTCTAGCCGGCTTCGCAGTATATCAGGGCGACCCATCTTGGATCGTGCGCTTTGAACCACAGTTCGCGTTCGCTGGTCTGATAATCGCGATCGCGGGAATACCATTATCATTTTTGATTCCCATGTGGCGAGATGCCGTGCACAAAAGAGAAACTTCAGCCCCCCCGGTAGATAACTTTTACTCTGGCCCCCCAGGGGGCGCCGTCGTTTCGACTCTCGTCGTTTTCACGCGCGACCCCTCAAAAATCCGTTCCCATGAAAATCAAGATTTGCCAGCAGACTGATTAAACCGGGGGTTCGAATCCCCCCATCCGCGTTTAACCTCCTGCTCTTGCCGTTAACGTTTTTCCAGCACTTGCAGCTCTTGTCGCAGTTTCACCATGCTGCCGTGGGACAGGACGCCGCGGAAATTTACGCCGGGATAAATCATGCAGTCGCGTCCGATCACCGAACCTGGATTGATCACCGCATTGCAACCGATCTCGGTGCGGTCGCCGACGATCGCCCCGAATTTTCTGAGACCGGTTGGAATCTCGCCGTCTGGCGTGATCACCGCGATTTCGCTGTGATCGAGCTTTACGTTGGAGAGAATCACGCCCGCGCCTAAATGAGCGTGATGACCAAGAATGGAATCGCCGACGTAATTGAAATGTGGCACCTGAACTTCGTCGAAGAGGATGCAATTTTTGAATTCGCAGGAGTTCCCCATCACGACGCCGTTGCCGGCGATCACGTTTTCGCGCACGTAACAACCGCTGCGGACCCGGCAATTTTCACCGATCCACGCTGGGCCTTTTAGCACCGCGCCCTGCTCAACAACCGTTCCCCTGCCAATGAATACACTGTTGCTGATGAACGGTTTTCCCATCAGCTCGCCCAAAACGCCGGGCTTCAAGCGAAATTGCAGGTAGCTGGCAATCTGTTTGAGTGCGTCCCAAACGTAATTCTGGTTTTCGAACAACTTCGGGTGGGCCGTGTGTTCGAGATCGAGAAAGTCGCCCGGCGCAAACATTTTCAGCGTTCAACATGACGAATCGCTCGCTGAGTTGCTAGCGCAAATTCTGGGGATCACTTCGCTGCGTTTCGCGCGAGTTTTTGACCCTCCTTGGTGTCGCGCACTTCCCAACCGAGCGCGGAAATTCGCTCGCGCAGTTCGTCACTTCGTTTCCAATTTCTTTCCCGCCTTGCGTTCTCACGCTCGTTTGCGAGTTGCGTTACTTCCTGTGGAATTACGATTTCGCCCTCAGCTTCGAGATCGAGAACAGTGTTGATTCGTTTCCACCAATCCAGCATTGCGCGTGCTGAGGCCGGATCCAGTTTGTTTTCATCCATCGCGCGATTTGTTTCGCGAATCGTTTCAAATAAAAATCCGAGCGCCGCGGAGATGTTCAGATCATCATCGAGCGCTTCTTCGAAATCCGGTTTCTCAATCGGGCGTTGGGTGTTGGACGCCTGCTTGCGATTCATCGGAGTTGGGCATTCGACGTTTCGCCCTTCAGCAACTTCGCGCAGTCGCGCCAGCCATTCATCAATTCGCCCGAGCGACTCGCGCGCCTCATTCATCCCTTCCCACGTGAAATTAAGTGGCACGCGGTAATGCACACGCAGCAGCGCGTAACGGAGCTCGCGTCCGGTGTAACCTTTCGCCAAAACATCCGGCACCGTGTAAAAATTACCCAGCGACTTCGCCATTTTTTGTCCATCAACCAGCAGATGCGCGCAGTGCAGCCAGTAGCGGACGAATTTCTTTCCCGTGACCCCTTCGCTCTGCGCGATCTCTGCCTCGTGGTGCGGAAAAATGTTATCGACGCCGCCGCAATGGATATCGATCTGGTCGCCGAGTAATGCCGTCGCCATCGCGCTGCATTCGATATGCCACCCTGGACGACCCGGGCCCCATGGCGAATCCCATTTCACATCGCCATCTTCTTCGTCCCAGGCTTTCCAAAGCGCGAAATCGCCGATGTGTTCCTTGTCGTATTCGTCGTGCTTTACGCGTCCCGTTGATTGCAACTGTGTGAGATCGAAATGCGCGAGCTTTCCGTAATTGGGAAATTCGTTAATGCGAAAATAGACCGATTTGTCGTCCGCCTGATAAGCGAGGCCTTTCGAAATGAGTGCGCCGATCATCGCGATCATTCTGTCGATGTAACGCTGGTCGGTCGCGCACGGAAATTCG
>JBGPNR010000032.1:0-10924 GCA_041487635.1 Candidatus Udaeobacter sp.
CTGCAGATCGATGGGCTGGAAGCCCATCAGCCGAGTCCGGCGAGACGCCGGACTTTCGATGAGCCGCGTCGGCGCGCGCGTTCGCATCGAGGACAAACAAATGGCTGCGCTTGAATTCAGTGAACGCGTTCCAATGCCGATACAACAAACGCGTGAAGATTTTCGCTTTTACTTTGCTCTTCTTCAGCTCTTCATCGCGTTGCTTGTTGCACGCATCATCTTTGCAATCGGGATATACCGACGACACGAACACAATGTTCTTTGCATCCGGCGACCAGATCGCGCCGTCAGCGCCAGTTGAAATCGAAGTAACTTGATGCGGCTTCCCAACCAGCGCGCCACTTCCGGAATTGAAATCGCACATCCAGATTTGCGTGGGATCGGTCGCTTTCGATGTCCAGATCAAGCGCTTGCCGTCCGGCGAGAACCGGGGCCGCTCCTCGTGATTAGGAGTTGGATTCAATCGCTGTCCCGCGGGACCACTCGCCGGCACGATCCACAAATGCGAAATCTTCGTGTTCGCCGCGAGATCGACATCGACGCAATCGAACACGACCCATTTGCCGTCCGGCGACGGCACCGGCGCGCCGACGCGTTTCAGCGCCATCATGTCTTCGAAGGTGAACGGGTGCTTTTGCGGTGGCGACTGCGTTTGTGCAAAAGCCGTCGTGGCAAGGAAAAGTATAACTACGAGCAATTTCTTCATGAGGCGCAAGACTCTCGCCGAAGAATTGTGCATGCAAGGTCTGTCTCTGGGGAGCACAGGCCGCTGGCCTGTAGTTCGCGGCAGCCTGCCGCGAACATGTTGGCAAACCTCGCGCGTGTTGTTGAATGCGTTCGGCAAGCTGCCGAACGCTACAGGCCGGCGGCCTGTGCTCCCCAGAAATCCACGGCGCTTCTCTGGTGCTTGGGATTTGATGCTTTAGTGTTTGCACCTATGGCTCAAGTAACAATCGAGACAATCAAGAATGGCCCTTACATCGTAACCGGCGACGTGGAATTGATCGACGCTGCGTTATCTTTGCGCGGGCGTAATTCGTATTGGTGCATGGAGTGCACAGCCGCTGGCTTCATCGGATGGTTAGGGTTAAGTCGCAGATCCGATACCGATCAGGGCTAGCGATAAGGCAACCCTTTCTGATAGAGCGAGAGGTCATGCTGCAGCGCTTCCACGAGAGCTTGGTTCCTCTGCGTGTTTGCTAATTCCAAGGCGCTCTTAGCACTTTCGAAAGCCTTAGAGAACTGCCCGTTCTCTGCATAAGCCGCAGCCAGCGTACGCAGAACGATGGGATCTCTGCCTCCGGAAAGCTGGTTGGCTTGCATGGCCAACTTAAGCGCCTGAGAGCCATTCCGAAGCGATGCATCTGGAGCTGTTGCCAATGTCCACGCCAAGTTGTCCAGGGCGGCTACCAGCCGAGGCTCTCTTCTTAGCGCCTCCCGATATTGAGCGACCGCTTCGCCCAGCAATTTCTTCTTTCGAAGAGCGTTGCCGAGATTGTAGTGAATACTGGGCGCGTAAGCATCCTCGACCCCTGAGTCCAGCGCTTTTTGAAACTGCACAATGGCCTCGTCCACGAGGCCTTTCCGAAGAAGTGCATTGCCGTAATCATTGTGAATGATCCTGTCGTTCGGAGCTGATTCCGACGCCTGTTGGAACTGAACGATTGCCTCATCTACCAGGCCCTTCCGAAGAAGTGCGTTGCCGTAATCACTGTGAATGATCCCGTCGGCTGGGGCTAATTCCAGCGCCTGTTGGAACTGAACAATTGCCTCATCTGCCAGACCCTTCTGGAGGAGCGCATTGCCCATATTAGACTGCACTTTGGCGCGCTCGGTGCGATTCGGCGCTAACTCCATCGCTTTTTGGAAATGAAGAATCGCCTCATCGGTCAGGCCCTTTTGGAGCAAGGCCGTACCCAGGTTGGCCTGAAACATCGGGGAATTTGGCAACGAATTCACTGCCGCTTGGCAATGAGCGACTGCTTCATCGATCAATCCTTTTTCAAGAAAGAGCTTGCCAAGGTGGTTGTGCGCTACCTCGTTGTTTGCCGTCACAGCAAGCGTGTGTTTCCACAGCGACTCGCTCTCGCGCCAATTCGAGGCTTGAATCCATGCACTCCAACTCAAGAGGGCAATCACGGCTGTCGCTGCCGCGGTTAAAATCCATTGGCGACGCCAGGCTTTCGCCAGATCGGCAATCATCCACGTCAGCGCAAGATACAGGCCGATCTGCGGCAGATACGTGTAACGATCAGCATGCGCCTGCGAACCAACTTGGACGACGCCGATCACAGGCACAAGCATCCCAAGGTACCAGAACCAACCGGTTACCAGATAGGGATGCCCTCGTCTCAGAGCGGTCGCTGCTGCCGTAATCCCGATCAGTAGCACAATGGAAAGCGCGACTTCCCAGCCGGGCAATGTTGTTTGAGGATAGGTGTAGAACGGCGTCAGACCGAATGGCCAGAGCATCTGGCGCACATACACGATGTAGCTCAGAAAAGCATTATTCAGCCGCCACCAAAACGGCAACCGCGAGATCGAAACGATCGCGTCCCCTTGGGCGAGAAGAGTAATAACGGAGGAGACCACACACAGCGCTAGCAAAGGGACTTTTTCCAATATGAGATGGCGAACCAGTGACCACCTCGACTCTCCGTAGCTTCCTGAAGGCGGCTGACTACTGACTCCTAATCTCCGACTTCCGACTTCGAACCTCTGATTTCTGACTCTGTTGAGCGGCCAATAGTCCAGGAGCAAAAGCACAAAGGGCAGCGTCACCAGCATCGGCTTGCACATCAGCCCACACGCAAACAAAATCCACACGACCGCGTATCGGCCAAGGGTTTGCCGGTGAACGTAGCGAATGTAGGCGCCCAATGTCAGCATGAAGAACACGCCGCTCAACACATCCTTGCGCTCTGCGATCCATGCGACTGATTCCACGTGCAGGGGATGAATCGCAAAGAGTGCCGCCACGAAAGCGCTGCGCCAGAGCGCTCCCGTCATCTGTGCGACCACAAGAAACAACAAAAGCACACCAACTGTGTGCAACAGCACGTTCGTGAAATGATGGCCGCCAGGTTTCCGCTCGTACAGCTGCCAATCGAGCATGTGCGTTAGCCAGGTCAGCGGATGCCAATTGTTGAAGTAGCTGTGCGTGAACGCCCACGTCATTCCGTGCAGGCTGAGGCCGCTCGTCACCTCTAAATTGTCATAGACATACTGCGGATCGTCGTAGTCAACGAAGCCGTGACCCAGCGTCTGGCCGAAGACCAGCCACGTAATCGCCGCCAAGAAGACACAAACGGCAACGATGGTGAGCGATCCCTGACTGATCTGATGGCGGAAAATCCTCAGCACAGCGAGATCATTCTATAGACCACAAATTACAGAGCAATCCTTCCGAGCACATGGTTTTCGTTTTCGGAAAAATCAGGAGAACTACGCTGGCACAGTAATCGGAAATTAACGAGACAACGCTTTTGCAGGTTTGCTGAGCGAGTGTTTTGAGGACGCGTCGCAAAATAGCGCAACAAGAAGCGACGATTGCGCAGGAAGCGAAGGAAATTTCAGCCCTTACCGCAGGCCTGTAAGGGCAGGCATCGCAAATGCAGAAGGTGAGCGTCCGGCTTCAGCTGCAAAAGGCGTTGGCACAAACGGCGTTCACAAAATCTTGCGCGCATTGATTCGATGCGTTCGACAAGCTGCTGACTCTACAGGCCTGCGGCCTGTGCTCCCAGGATTCTGCAGTCGTTGCCGTTTTGAGCTTTGGACCCTACTGATTCCTTGGTCCTTGGTGCTTGGGGGTTTGGCATTTGGTGCTTTAGTGTTGCGCATGGCTCAAGTAACAATCGAGACAATTAGAAACGGCCCTTACATCGTAACCGGCGAAGTGGAATTGATCGATGCCGACGGCAACAAATACCCTGTGGAAAAGCGAATGGCACTCTGCCGCTGCGGCGCGTCAACGGAGAAACCGTTTTGCGACGGCACGCATTCCAAGATTGGTTTTCAAGCTGCCGAGAAGGCCGTTCCCGAATCGAAGGAGTAACGTTGCTGCGATCCACATCTCTCACCGCGAGACGAAGGTTCGTCTTCGTCTTTTTCGCCTCGATCATCTCTAGTTCGCTTTCAGCCGCCGATTTGCCGAAGACGATGAAGGCGGTCGTGGCGGACGAATACGGCGGACCGGAAGTGTTGAAATACCAAGACGTGCCGGTCCCGGAACCCAAGGACAACGAAATTCTTGTGCGCGTGATCGCGAGCGGCGTAAATCCAGCCGATCCACTGATTCTGAATGGCAAATACGCCAAGGAATTTGGAACACACCTGCCGCTGATTCTCGGTTATGACATGGCCGGCGTTGTGGTGAAAACGGGCGCGAAGGTCACGAAAGTGAAAGTCGGGGATCTGGTTTACGCCTATCTGCTTTGGGGCGGCGGCTGGGCCGAATATTGCATCTCGAATGAAAGAGAATCGGCGATCAAACCGAAGTCTCTGAGTTTCACCGAAGCAGCGTCGGTTCCACTGGCGGCGTTAACAGCGTGGCAGGCCTTGTTCGACATTGGAAAAATCCAAAGCGGACAAACGGTGTTGATTCACGGCGGCTCGGGAGGTGTCGGAAGTTTTGCTATTCAAATTGCAAAGGCGCGCGGCGCCCGTGTCATCGCCACGGCTTCAACCGCCAATCAGGATTTGTTGAAACAACTCGGAGCCGACGTTGCGATCGATTACACGAAACAAAAATTCGAAGAGATCGCGCACGATGTCGATCTCGTCCTCGATCCAGTTGGCCGCGATACGCTTGCCCGATCCTACGGCGCAGTAAAGAAAGGCGGCGTCGTCGTGACACTTGTTTCCCGCTGCGACGAAGCCGAACTCAAGAAACACGAAATCCGCGGTGCGTCGCTCTCGTCGCATCCGGATGCGACGGAGCTCGCAGAAATCACGAAGTTGATCGACGACGGAAAGATCAAGCCGATCGTGTTTCAAGTTTTACCGTTGACCGATGCGGCCAGAGCCGACGCACAGGCTGCAACGCATCACACCCGTGGGAAAATTGTTTTGAGAATCGCTGATGAACCAAAAAGCTAAAAAACATTCTAGAGGCGTTCGCCGCGGCGAACGCCTTGTGATTCGGTTCGGTGCTTGATACAAGCACCGCTACAACGCTTGGAATATGAAAAAGATTGCTGCTCTTCTTCTCTTCATCGGCGTGGTTGCCGTTCACGCGGAAAGAATCTCGCTTATCGGCGCGACCGTGATCAATCCGGCCGACGGCAAGGTCATGCCAAACGCGACGGTGGTGATCAACGCCGACAAAATTGAGCGTGTCGCGATGGGCAAACAGGATGCAGCAACGCTTGGGAAACAGATCGCGTGCGTCGGCAAATTCATTTTGCCGGGTTACATCGACACGCACGTTCACTTTTTCCAATCGGCAGACTTGTTCACGCGACCGGACGGCGCCGACTTCAACAGTGTCCGGCCCTATAAGGACGAGGTCGCATGGATCAAATCGCACCTCGACGATGTCTTTGCCCGCTACATTCGTTGCGGGATCACTAGCGTGGTCGATGTCGGCGGTCCAATGTGGAATTTCGAGGTGCGCAAAAAGGCGAACTCGACGGAGAAAGCGCCGCGCGTGGCGGTAGCTGGGCCGCTAATCTCGAGCGTCTCGCGCGAGAAACTCGATCTCGGCGATCCGCCGATCGTGAAGATCGACACTCCCGATCAGGCTCGCGAGTTCGTACGAAAGCTCGCCGACCAAAAACCGGATCTCGTGAAGATTTGGTACATCGTCGACAAAGACCATCCGGTCGACGCGTTTCGGCCGACCGTCCGGGCAACCATTGAAGAAAGTCATGCGCACAAGATTCGCGTCGCAGTTCACGCAACGGAGTTGGAAACGGCACGCGCTGCGGTTGAAGAAGGCGCGGACATTCTTGTTCACGGCGTGGTCGATAAGCCGGTGGATGACGCGTTCGTAAAGCTATTGAAAGATCGACATATCATTTTGTGTCCGACGCTCGTGGTGTTCGAACGGTACGGTCGCACGTTTTCACACCAGCTGAATCTCACTCCCGAAGAACAAAAGTGGGGCAACCCGGAAGTGATCGCGTCACTCGATGTCACGAAAATTCCGCAGGACAAATTGCCGGATCGGGTCAAGGCCGCGCTGGCGGATCCGAAAGCCGCTCTCGATAAAATCAACAAAACTTATGAAGTCGCGCTGCCGAATTTGAAAAAACTGCAGGACGCGGGCGTGACTATCGCCGCCGGCACTGATGCTGGAAACATCGGAACGATTCATGGACCCGCGCTCTTTCGTGAATTTCAGTTGATGAGAGAAGCGGGGCTAACGCCGATGCAGATTTTGCAGTGCGCCACGGCTAATGCGGCAAAACTTTTCGGCGGCGAAACCGGCGCGCGTATCGGTAAGATTGGAAATGGCTATTTCGCCGATCTGGTGATTCTCAATTCCAATCCGCTCGACGACATCGCGCACGCCTCAGATATCGACACAGTGATCAAGAATGGCGTGCTTTATCAGGCTGATTCCATTCTACGCTGATCGCTGAGCGGAAAACCTTTTATGAGGTGTGCGTCGCTTGTCTGCGTTTTGTTACTGCTGCTTGCTGCATTGACCACCCAAGGTGCCACTCCGACGCCGACACCAGTAACGGTGACAAGCGTCAACGAGATTGCAGAAGCTTATGTGAAACTCGTGCTCGCGATGGGACAGCATGATTCGGATTACGTCGACGCGTATTACGGGCCGACGGAATGGAAGAAACAGTCGGAGACGAAGAAACCCCTCGATGCGATCGCGCTTGAGGCCACGCAATTACGAGACCAGTTGGCGAAGATTTCCATCCCGGCGGACGAAATGGAACGGTTGCGCCGTGCGTATCTAACAAAACAACTATCCGCATTGCAGGCACGAGTGCGCATTTTGAAGGGCGAACATTTGAAGTTCGATGAAGAATCGCAAGCCCTTTATGACGCCGTTGCGCCCAAGTTTTCCGATTCGCATTTCCAGGAAATCCTCGCCAAGCTCGAGCCGAAACTTCCCGGTGAGGGACCGCTCTTGCAGCGTTACCAGAATTGGCGGCGAGCGTTCGTGATTCCCAAAGACAAGCTCGACACGGTGTTCCAGCTCGCGATCAAGGCGTGTCGCGAACGCACGCTGACGCACATTAAGCTGCCGCCCGCCGAAAATTTTACCGTCGAATATGTCACAAATAAGCCATGGGGCGGTTACAATTGGTACAAAGGAAATTATCGAAGTGTCATCCAGGTGAATACCGATCTGCCGATCTACATCGATCGTGCGATTGATCTAGCTGCACACGAGGGTTATCCAGGGCATCACGTCTACAACGCGTTGCTTGAGAAAAATCTCGTGCGGGATCGCGGCTGGGTTGAATTCTCGGTGTATCCGCTATTCTCGCCCCAATCACTCATTGCCGAAGGCACGGCGAACTTCGGCAGAGAGGTTGTATTTACGAAACCGGAGCGGATGGCGTTCGAAAAGGAAGTGCTCTGGCCGGCCGCGGGGATCGACCCATCACGTGCGGGGGAATTCTATGCCGTGCAGGACTTGGTGAAGAAACTGACTTATGCCACGAATGAAGCGGCCCGGCAGTACGTGAATGGCGAGATCGACACGAACGCGGCTGCGACTTGGTTGCAAAAATACGCGCTCATGGACGAGAAGCGGGCGAAACAGGCGACGAAGTTTATCGAGAAATACCGCAGCTACGTCATCAACTACAATCTTGGCGAAGACATGGTGCGCAATTACATCGAGAAACGTGGCGGCACCGAGCAACAGCCGGAGCAGCGCTGGCGCGAGTTTGAGGAGTTGCTCGCGTCACCACGGCTGCCGGGCGATATACGCTGACATTAATACCGCCATCATTACGGCGTCACGAAGGGAAAATCTCTTGCTCGGTAGTGGGAGCAGCCTGAAGTTTTTATTCCTATGGCTACTTACCCAACACAATACGCGCATCCGGAAGCGCTCGTGGAGACGGATTGGCTGGAGAAACATCTCAAGGACGATGGAATCCGGATAGTTGAGTCGAATGAAGATATTTTACTTCACGACACCGGGCACATCCCTGGCGCTGTGCACATCGACTGGCGCGCTGATCTCCAGGATCCCGTGATTCGCGATTATATTTCGCCGGAAAAATTTGCGCGGCTTTGCGGCCGTCACGGAATCACGCCCGACACTACTTGTATTTTTTACGGCGATAAGGCCAACTGGTGGGCTTGCTACGCGCTCTGGGCGTTCCGGCTGTTCGGACACGACAAGGTGAAAATTCTCAATGGCGGCCGCGACAAATGGAAAGCGGAACATCGTCCCATGACGCGTGACGTTCCAAAATATGCAGAGACAAATTATCCGGTACCGAAGAAACGGTTCGACAAGGAGATTCGCGCTTTTTTCGACGAGGCGCTGGCGCAAAGTAAGAGCGGAAAACCATTGGTCGACGTGCGCTCGCCGGGCGAATACAGAGGCGAGATCACGCATATGCCCGAGTATCCACAGGAAGGCGTGCTGCGCGGCGGCCACGTTCCGGGGGCAAAGAGCATGCCGTGGAAGACCGCCACCAACGATGACGCCACATTCAAGCCAGCTTCGGAACTGGCAAAAATCTATTTCGATCAATGCGGAGTCAGTCCCGAGAGGGATACAATTGTCTATTGCCGAATTGGCGAACGCTCGAGTCACACTTGGTTTGTGCTCACCTACCTCCTGGGACTCAATAACGTTCGCAATTACGATGGTTCGTGGACTGAATGGGGTAATAAGGTCGGCGCACCGATCGAAAAAAGCGCATAGCCGGTTGGGGAACGCGCGCGCCTCGCGCGCTGGCGATGGTGCCCTCGCCATCGCGAACTTTTGGAATGTGTGCACCGGTCCCACTACAGTGCGTTGACGGCATTTCGGCGAGGCGCCGCAATGTGCGGGCGAGGCGCCCGTGCTCCCCAATCGGGATTATGCCTTTTCTGTTTTCACCAGCAGATCATGGATTAACTCCATTCGCTTCCGCTCTTTGCGGCTGGAACCGAGCTGTGCCATCGAGCGCTGCATTCGCCGCGTCCAATTCAAGTTCGCTTTAGTCCCAGGGACGTTGAACCGATATTTGCGTGCCAGCACATCAGTGATCATGACAATGGCGATCCACGATTCGCACCTGAAAAGCGCTTCCATGATCGCCGGATAAAAATCCCTTTCGAAATCGAGCTCTTCGATTTTTGAATTCAGGCCGGCAAACAGAGCGATCTTCTCGAGTGTGGCTCGCGCTTGTTCGCCAGCCTTCGAAATTGGCCGCTCGAAGGCCTCATTCCACAAAGCACGAATCGGTTCGTGATCGTGCGTTGCGTACGTGGCCACCGACAGCCGTTCGTACATCTGTCCAGGGATGATCATGCCATTGCGCATTTCCCATTGCGGAATTTTAAACCCAGCGATGCCAAGCGATCGTAAATTGGGCCGCACATACTCGGGAACAACACCGAGGTCTTCGCCGATCACGCGCCTGCCGCCGGCTTCTTCAAGGAGAACGCGCAGGTATTCTTCGCCTTCGCGTTTGTTCGCTTCCCGGTTTTCGGGCGTGTTGTCGTCACGTGGAACGAAATGCGGAGCCCGTCCGCCAGTTCGCTCCAGCATCTGGTGCTCGTCGAGCGGGAGGAATTCCTTGTTCCTCCGCGGCCGCCACGGGAAAGAATAGATGCGATAAAATCCCTGGATGTGATCGATCCGAAAAAGATGAAAAATGCGTCGGACGGCACGCACCCGCTGGCGCCACCACTCAAAATTGTTTGCGCGCATGTTATCCCAGCGATAGAGCGGGATACCCCAGTTTTGTCCCCATTTTTGCGTGAATGCGTCGTCCTTGAAGTGCGGTTCGGGAGGCGCGCCACCGAACCAGTCCAGGATGAATTCATCCTGGCGGGCGAAAACGTCGGCGCTGCAATAACTGACACCGAATGGAATATCGCCCATTAGCGCCACGCCGCGTTCCTCGGCGTACATTTTGACGGCGCGCCATTGCTGGTGCGCGATCCATTGCACATAACAGAAGAAGCTCTTGCGGCGTGTCAGCGCCGCCTGTCGATCGTGCGGCAGGTCGCGGAGCCAACCGCGTGCTTTTTCAATTGTCTGATGCTGCGGCTGCCATCGATTCCATGCCGCGTTATCGTCATTCTCCTCCATCAGGACGCGGAAAAGTCCGTAGTCGCGCAACCACGCAGACTCTTGTTCGTAGAATGTTCGGAACTCTGATTGCCGATGTTCGTCGGCGTGAGCCAAAAAATTCGAAAACGCCTTTTCCAACAAGTGCAGCTTCAGTTTTTTTACAGGGCGATACTTTACTGCGCCAAGACGGAGGGCGTTCAGATCAACATCGGCAACTGCAGCATCAAAGTCTTCGCGCGTTAAATCCTGCGGCGAGTTTGGCGCAAGGTGCAGCGTCGTTGGCTCGATCGCCATAGCGCTGATCGCGTTGTATGGACTGTTGTCAGCTCCGATCTCGTTGATGGGCAGAAGCTGGACAAGTTTGAATCCGACTTCTGCGACCCAATCAATAAACTCGCGCAACGCCGCGACGTCGCCAATTCCCAAATCCTTCTCGCCGCGCAAGGCAAACAGCGGCACGAGAACTCCGTCGATTCGCTTGTCTGGCGAAAGATTCACAGCGGAATGACGAATGACGAATGACGAATGACGAAACAATGACGAAATCCGAATGTCGAAAGAAACAGCGGCGCCGGTTCAGTCATTTGAACATTCGGATTTCCTTCGACATTCGTCATCCGAGCTTCGTCATTTTCTCTGCACCTGCCAGTCTTCCACACGTCAGTTTGTCATGTCGAGCGAAGTCGAGACATCTCTGATTTCAAATTC
>JBGPNR010000033.1:0-10911 GCA_041487635.1 Candidatus Udaeobacter sp.
GCAGTGGTGGAGTCTGCTCCGAAGTTGTCGAATGGGTCAACCGCCGAGCCGGCGGAGCATCCGATCGCCACGACCACCTAGACGGTGTTAATCGCCAACGCCCTTCCTAGATGGCACCGGCTTTTTTAAGCGCCTTGTAAGCGCCGTGTTTGTTGATCGTCTTGAGACCGCGCGCCGTGACGCGGACTCGCACAAATTTCTTCAGTTCGGGCACCCAAATGCGCTGGTAACGCAAATTTGGCGCGAAAATGCGCGGTACCATTTTCGTAACGTGCCGACCGACGCCGCCTTTTTTCTTGGCCAAACCACGCCGGTGAATGACGCTGCCACGCATGGCTTTGGATCCTGTGATATCACAAATTCTTGACATAATTGAGCCCGATAAGGCCGCGTAAGCTGCCGTGTTGAGGCTAGCGCGTCAAGTGGATCGCAAGCGCGACGCAGCGTCAGTCAACGCCGATTGGTGATTGGTTGAACGCTTCAGCGTTGCTCGCAGTCAAACCTAGCTCGCACAAGAGGCTATGTAATTTGCACGACCGAAATCGCACACAGCCAATGCACAAAAATAATCATAAGCTGCGGATCGGGATCGTCGGAGCAGGCAACATCGTTCGCACCCGCCATTTATCTGCCCTGAAAGCGAAGCCGGATGTGGAGATCGTAGCGGTTTCCAATTCTACATACGAAAGCTCCGAGAAGTTTTGCAGCGAAAATCTGCCGGAAGCGACACCGATAAAAAACTGGCCGGAGTTGGTGGCGTTGCCCGGCATCGACATTGTGTGGATCGGCACACCGCCTTACATGCATTCGGCGGTGACAATTTCCGCGCTTGAAGCGGGCAAACACGTGTTTTGTCAGGCGCGCATGTCGATGGATTTGGCTGAAGCGGAAGAAATGCTTGCGGCATCAAAACGTTATCCCGAGCTGGTGACCATGCTTTGCCCGCCGCCGTTTGGAATGCAGGCGGATTTGATGGTGAAAAAGATCCTGGCGGAAAATTACATTGGCCGACCACATCTTGTGCGGCTGCAAAGTTTCACCGGCAATTATTTGGATCCTGAGACTCCGGCGCACTGGCGGCAAAAGATCGAGATCAGCGGACTTAACACACTGACCCTCGGAATTTACGTGGAGGTATTGCAACGCTGGCTTGGCGATATCACCGGGGTGTTCGCGCGTGGAAAAATTATTTATCCGATTCGCGAAGGTTACGACGTGGTCGTTCCTGACATGCTGACCGTTCTCTGCAGTTTCGAAAATGGCGCGGAAGGCGTTCTGGAGTTTAGTGGTGTCAACGCAACAGCGTCGGGTGATCGGCTGGAAATTTACGGCAGCGCCGGCACACTCACGTACGATTTCACTTCCGATGTCGTGCACGCGGGAAAGCTCGGAGATCGAGCGCTGCACGTGGTCGATATTCCCCAGGAATTGGAAGGTGAATGGCGCGTGGAAGAAGATTTCCTGGCGGCGGTGAAGTCAAAGGGCCGAGTGCGTCCCCATCCGAACTTCGAAGACGGCCTGCGATACATGCGCGTCGTCCAAGCTGTGGCTGATTCTCGTGCGCGGAATGAATGGGTAGCGATTGCAGGCTGAATCCAAGTCTAAGCGACCGTCGATTGAAGAAGCCGCCGAATTAAGGCGTCATCGCGTTTCCTATCAAATATCTTCTCACCACCAGGGCCCACACCAGGAGTGTGACAAGTTGGTACCACGCGAAGAACCGATCGTAACCGCGCCGGCCGGCAATGAGACCGCCACCGGCAAGTAGCGCGTATTGCCCGACGAACGGCACGTACCATATCGGCTGGAAAAGTTCGCCATGAACTGCCGTTTGCGCGATGTCGAGGAAACACATCGCGATGAATATAGAGTAATAACCGGCCCGGTTCCGTTCGAAGCGGCCCTGGTGTTCTTCCTCCTCCGACAGGTCGGGCGGGTAAAGGAAAACCGTAAGCAGGTAGAGCGCGACGGTCCACGCGGTCAGCACCAGGAATTTGTCGAAAGTCCAGGTAACCTCTGCGTTCCACTTGAACGTGACCCACCACTGCAAAACCAGCAGCAACAAGGTCGCGATGGTGAGGACAATGTGGACCTCATCGAGCGGGTTTTCTCTGCGCCGATAAAACGCGCGCCCAGCTCCCGCGAGCAGATTGGTCACACCCAGACCGATGATTATCGACATCAACGCCGCAATGAATTCGAAACTGCTCATCAGGTTCGCTTGATTCCCCATGGCCGGTGAGCTTAGCCAGGAGCGAGGCCGGAGATCGAGTGAATTGGTAGCCTGCGCGCTCCGGAAACACGCGACATGCGCGATATGCAATCAGCGCTTCGGCGCGTGCGGCGAATTCACGTTCGGCAACAACCAACCCAGTGTGTCATTCAAATCGGCAAGCGCGGCGCCTTCGATCGGATCGTTATGATAGGCGCCACGCAATTCGATCACGCGTTTTTCTCCTGCGTACGCGTTAACCACCAGCCGGTGAAAGCGCGGCGCGACCACTTCATCCCTTTGGGCCAGCAGGAAGATAGCCGGCGCATGAATCGCTTTCGCGTTCTCAATGCTATCGAGATCTCGCGGAACCTGCAATGCGATTGGACCAGCTAATAGCCACAGATTCCACCATCCAAACTGACGAAGGATCATCTCACGCAGCGGCGGTGGATTCTGCAAAATCAATCCGGCGATCCCGGCAGGCCGGGACGCGGCGACATGAAGCGCAGCGTTTGCGCCGATGCTTGTCCCGAAGGACACGATTGGTCGATTGGCTGCGTGATGTCTCAGTTCATCAAAGATCGCAACTGCTGCCGGTCCAATCCGCGATAGTCGCGCCGGTCCAGTGCTGCCGCCGAATCCGGGATAGTTCATGCCCCAGATCTCAACCGCGCGATCGCTCCACATTTCGGTCTCTGCGGCCGCCCAGCGATCCGCGCGATCCGCGTTGCCATAAAAACGCAGAATGAAAATATCTGCGTGGCCTTGTTGTTGCGCGCGATGCGATTTTGCCGTCCACACTTCCAACTCGCCGTTCTGAAACGGAACAGTTTTGCGAGCGGCGCTGCCTGCGTCGATCGGCGCTGTCGTTGGAAAAAGAATCAGATGATCCGGCAAACTTCCGAAAAACATGAGGGCGAAATATACGAGGCCGATTGCAAGCAGGCGCCACAGTGGTGGGAGAATTCTTAGCGTCACATTTGTTTAGCCCACGAAACACACGAATGATTAAAAAATTCTAGAAGGACGAAGCACAAATGACGAATGACCAACTAAGCCCGAATGCTGAAATAACGAACTAGCACTCTCCATCTGTTTCTGGCATTCAAAATTTCGTCATTCTTTCGTCATTGGGCATTCGACATTCGTCATTTCTTCGCCTTCTTGATTTCCCATTCGAGCAAGAAAAGGCCCTACGGGGCTGATGCAATCGTCGATTTCGTTGCACTGCTTTTCTCTGTAGCGCCGAGGAATCGCTGATATAAGAACGATGCAAGAATTGCGATAATGGCGACGACCACTAACGCGCCGATGCGATAGAGTTGATCGAGCTGCGAAAGGTCGTGGAAGAAAAGTTTTGTGACGGTGATGCCGAGCAAGCCGAGACTTGCGTAGCGCACAGGTGCAATTTCCTTCCGCATCCCAACAATAAGCATCAATAGCGCGAACAATGCCCAGGCGATGCTATAGCTCATGTCGCGGGCGAAATTTCCTGAAAATTGAAACGTCAACGCGGCCGCGCCCGGTGTGCTGAAGTAATCGGCGATCTCGATGTTCACGATTAGAAATGCGAGCACGGTGCCGAGCGTGTAAAGCAACGGCAGCGTATTGCGTCCGAGCAGTCGATTGCGCGGCGGCGCCAGCGATCGCGCGGCGGCGAACAGGCACACCGTCGCGATGCCGTAGGTGTAAAGATACCAGTTAAAAATCGGAAACGCAGCGCGCGGATGATAACTGAGCACCGCCGGATTGAGCGCTAGGCGCGCGAATACGACGATGAGCAAAGCGACGCCCGCCAGTCGCAGTCCCGGATGCGGAACCCGATGAAACAGCCAGCAAAGCGCCGCGCCTTCCAACGCCCAGCCCACCGTGATCCATTGGCGATCGAGCTGGATCGGGAAAATCAGCGTGATGAAGAACAGCGCTGCACCGCCGAAGAGCGCGAGTTGTGTATTTCGAGCCGGGCTGGTGAGCGGCGTGCGTTTGAGCAGCACAGCAAGTCCCAGAAGCGAGGGCACCGCAAACGCCGCGGGAACCAGGCCGGGAATACCGCTCGGATAAGCGCTGCGAATGAGTTGATACACCAGATAAAAGTGTAACGGTCCAGCCAGCGCGGCGGTGGCCCATGGCACAGTGTTTCCGGCAAACTTCCGATGGAAAACGAAGGGAAAGACGCTGAACACCGCGTAAAACCCGAGGTACCAAATCAGCGGTACCATCGCATGCGTCGGATCGAAATGTTGGATGTGCCACGCGTGTTCCAACGCGAGCACGCAGGCAAGCCCGACCGCCGGCAGCACGTCGAGCAAAAGAATTGCGCTCATGCCCAGAAGCAGAATCACCAGTAACAACGCGAGCCCGAACACCGCGGACGGATTCACTAGAGGCAACCGCAGCGTTACCATGATTAGCAGCAGAAACGGCAGCGCGGCCGACAACGCTGGAAGTTGCACAGAGAGATTTCCCGGATCGGTGATGTCGCCAAAGAGTTTTGGCGCGCGTGTTCCGGCTGTGATTGAACGGCGGCTCGCCCAACTTGCGGCAACCATGAAGAAAATCGCGAACGCAGCGAGGATGAACAGCGACGTTGGCAAGCCGGTGAGTTCACTCGGAATCCGCAGCAGCCACGCGCCCATCGCGATCAGCGTCAGCAAAAGCACAGCGAGAATCGGAAGCAGCGTGGCAGTTACCAGAGCGAGAACAATTGCGAGAAGATCGACAATCAACACGAACGGCCAGATGAGAATCGAAAGCTCGGTGAGCTGGAAAATCGGTATCAATACTAGCAGGAGCGCGAAGGCGGGAAAGGCGTGGCTCCACCACGGGATGTGAATCTTGCGCAGACGTTGCAGCACAAGCGGCGCCGCGGAATGAAACAGGGCAAAAATGAAATAGAATGCCAGCGCGGTATAGAGATTTTTCGTGGTGAGATGATAGGTCGTCCATGTGGCGAGGAGTATGAATGCCGCCAGGCCTGCGAGCGCATCGACGATAATCCGCTTGGTTTCGAGCAACGTGAGCGCGACCACGCCAAGATCGATAACAAACAAATAGATGAACAAAAGGGTCGGCCGCTGCGCGATCGTTTGGAATGACAGCAGATAAAATGCCGATAAAATCGCGGTCGTGGCGAGGCCGAGCGCGCAGGCGAGCAGCTCATGGTTCACTTTTCCTGTGCGCCTTGCCCAAGCCACCGCTGCCAGAAACAACGCCTGAAATCCGGCAAACACCGCCATCACAACAAGGACCTTATTGTCGGCGAAATATTTTTCGGGAACAAAGAAGGTCGCGACCCAGGCAAATTGCATCAGGGCAGTTCCAACCGCGCCCAGAGTCGGGAGCGCACTCCACCGTTGTCGTTGAGCAATCGCGAGCAGACCGATGTCGAGCAACGCAATATAGACGAAAAGTCCGAGCGGATGATCCTGACCCGTTGATAGCAATAGCGGCGTGAGAAAGCCGCCGGCGATACCGAGCACAGCGACGACAATCGCATTCAACCGGACTGCGAGCAGGAACGCGACCGCTGTAATCAGCGTCATCAGTAGGAAGGTTGGAATGAGACCGAAGAATGAGAAGTGATAATAAGATCGGCAGGCAAACGTCACGGCATAGAGCACAAGGATGCCAGTCGCGCACAGCGTCTGCGCGGTGACGGCGTTTTCCTTCCGTTTTAGAAGCAGACCGCCAATGAGAAGACCGACGCCAACGACAAACCCGATGGCAACCCGTAGCTCCGGCGGGATGAGATTGTGCTCGAACGAATATTTAACGAAAAACGCTACGCCGAGGAAAAGCGCGAGCCCGCCGATCCACGCGAAGAGTTTCGCGCCCATGAATTGCTCCCAATTAATTGGCGGTCTGCGCGGCGCTGCGATTTGAGGAACGGTTGCTTGGACGAATCTTTCCGGAATTGGCGGCGGCACAGATTCTTTCTCTGGCACGTCCGGAGCAGGTGTTGTGATCCGGACCGGTGGCGGGACGGTTTCCATTGCTGCCACAGCGGCTTGCGACTCCCCGATGGGGACGGTATCCCTTTCCAAACCGCGTACTTCATTTTCAAGTGATGACAATCGCGCAGCTAAGTCGTCAAGGGCACGCCTCGCGGTATTTGCCTTGGCGAGCGCGACAAACGGCAGGACGCAAATTGCAATCAACAGACCGATACTAAAAAGGATCAGGAGTTCCATTTATTCGTTAGGTTTGACCCAATGTTGGGCTTTGCCGAAGAGGATAACTGCTTTGCGCGGCGGATGTTAATTGATAAAAATTGCGGATTTCATCGACCCTTTCGATCATGAACATTCATCACCTGGAGTTGTTCTATTTTGTCGCGAAACACGGCGGCATCGCAGCCGCCGTGCGCAACATTCCATACGGCATCCAGCAACCCGCAGTGAGCGGCCAGATCGCCAAGCTCGAGGAGTCGCTCGGCACCAAGCTTTTTCAGCGACGCCCATTCGCGCTTTCGCCTGCGGGCGTGGAACTGTTCGTGTTCATTAAGCCGTTCTTCGACAACGTAGAGATCATCGCTGAAAAGCTCCGTCAGAACAGATCGCCGCAATTGCGCATTGCCGCGCCCTCGATCGTGTTGCACGACTATATCCCCGAGTTGCTGCAGAAGCTTCGGACGAAATTTCCCGAATTTCGCCTTTATCTGCATGAAGCGGCGCGCTCTGAAGCGGAAAGATTACTCCTGGCTCGGGACGTCGATCTTGCGATTACCCTTGTCGAGAAAAAATCGCGTGCTGGGATTGAGGTTCGGCCATTACTTGAGCTGCCGTTGATTCTGCTCGTCCACAGAAAGTCGAAGCTCGGATGCGCAGAAGACCTGTGGAAGCGCGACAAAATTGAAGAAACGCTGATCAGTCTTCCACGAACTGATCCGATCCACGCCTCTTTCCAGCGCGGTCTTGAACGGATTGGAGCGGAATGGTTTTGCGGTATCGAGGTCAACTCCGCTCGTTTGATCGAGCGTTACGTCGCGGGCGGTTATGGAATCGGCTTGGCAGTAGCGGTGCCAGGCTTCAAGCCGGCCCAGGAGGTGCGCGTTTTAGAGTTGCCGGATTTTCCCCCGGTCGTTGTGGGCGTCTCGTGGTCAGGCAAACTTTCAAATATTTCAAAGCAATTGCTGGCCGAACTCGAAACCGAAGCGCAAGTGCAAATGCGCCGAATGAAAAGCGGAGCCCGCCGCTAAGTAACGTTCCTCAGCGCGCCGCGCTAATCGGCCTCGTCTTTGAGCATTGATTTGAGCTGCTCGCGCAATTGCGAATTCTCTTCGTGTCCGTGAGCCGAAATAGCATGCTGCACCGCTGCGTCGAGCACTTCTTCTTCCGTGCCCGAAATCTTCAGCGAGCAATTCTTCTCACTGGGATAATCCCTGCAATCAATTGATTTTCTATTCGCCATCTCAACCTCCTGCTATTTCTTGGTTTCTTTCGAAAGCGGCGTCAAGCCGCCGCACTCCAAAGCCCCGAAAGCTTTCGGGGCGAAAAAGCCGTGCTGATTCGTGTTAATTCGTGGTTAGCTCTTCTTTAATTCGTCCAAATCTTTGAGGACTTCCTCGCTGTGCTCGGCCGGTCTCACTCCGGTGTAGACCTTCGCGACTTCGCCTTTCGGGTTAATGATGAACGTGTTGCGCGCGGCGAGTTTGCTGCCTTTGTAATCCATCACCGACCCGTATTCGGTCGAGACTTTTGCATCCGGATCGGCCAGCAATTTGAAATTGAGTCCTTCCTTCGCGCAAAAATCTTTGTGCGATTGTGCAGTGTCCACGCTTACCCCAAGAATGACTGCGCCGGCGCCCTCGTACTTAGCAAGATCGCGCTGAAAATTGTGCGCCTCCATCGTGCAACCGCTGGTGAAATCTTTCGGGTAAAAATAAAGCACCACCCATTTGCCGCGATAATCTTTCAGGCTCACCTGCGATCCATCGCCGGTCGTGAGACTGAAATCCGGCGCGGCCTTGCCGACCTCCGGTTGCTGTTGAGACTCCGCTGCCATCAAGGCCAACGTGCCAAGACCAAGGAATGCTGACAAGACGATGTTTTTCATATTCATGCTTCAGTTTTCGAGCGCATAGGCAGCGAGTCAAGGAACGACTGCCGATCAAGGAACGACGGCTTGGGCAGCCGTCGAATCAGACTTGACGGCCTGGAGGCCGTCATTCCTTGAATTGGCTTGCGCTCTGCGACACGTTTGCGTCAATAAGAGGCCCTCTATGCCAAAGCCGATGGTTGCCGAAAGTCTTCCGATTAAGCCAGCGCGACTAATTCTTGGTTTGATTGCCTGCATCGGGCTGGTCCTCACGTTGTTGACGCTGTTGTTCGGTTTCACGTCGATCCCGGCGAACTCCATTGGGGTCAAGACACGCTTTGGCGCATTCCACGATAACGTTAATCCCGGTCTGGCTTACGCCATTCCGTATGTCGATGAAATTCAGATCGTCCCCACGCAGCGCCTGCTAAAGCTCGAGTTCGGCTTTTCCACACCGGGCTCGACAAACATTTACCAGGGCGACCCTGAGCCGCAGGAAACCGAGACGATGATCACGGGCGACCTCAACACCGCTCTCGTTCCGTGGGTGGTGCAGTACCGGATCACCGATCCAAAGTTGTATTTGTTCGGCGCGCGCGAGCCGGAGAAGACGTTGCGCGATCTTTCCGAAAGCGCGATGCGCGAAGTGATCGGCGACCGCACTGTGGACGAAGTGCTCACCATCGGGCGACATGACATCGAGACGTCAGCCTTGAAACGCCTGGCCGATCTGAGTTCGCAGTACGGTTTGGGAATCCAGATTCAACAGGTGCAGCTCACGAGTGTCCGACCGCCGCCAGCGGTGCAGGCGGCGTTCAACGACGTTAATCAGGCGCAACAGGAAAAGCAAACAGCGATCAATCAAGCTTGGGCCGTGTATAACGACGCCGTCCCAAACGCGCGCGGCCAGGCGAAGGAGCGCGAGAAACAGGCCGAAGCGTACGCTTTCCGCCGGGTGAACGAAGCCAAAGGTGAAGCGCAAAAATTTTCATTATTGCTCGCCGAGTACCGAAAAGCGCCTGACATAACGCGGCGTCGTCTTTATCTCGAAGCGATGCAAGCGATCCTGCCCAATTTGCAAAAGAAAATCATCGTGGATGACAGCTTGAAGAACATTCTTCAGACGTTGCCGCTCGCACCGGCAGAGCAAACCCGGCCCTCGCCATGAACGTGATCGACGTCACTCCGCGACCGGCGGCCGTATCAGCCGTTGTGCGTTTTTTGCAGAGCCGGGTCATGACGATCTTTGGGATTCTTTTTATTTTGACCGCGTTCAAATGGGGAACGTTGCTTTTTGTCGTCCATCAATATGAAACGGTGATCATTACGCGTTTCGGCAAAATTGTTCGCACCATCACCACACCAGGGTTGAAGATGAAACTGCCAGTCATCGACAAAGTGCAGCGTTTCGACAAACGCATCCTCGCCTGGGAGGGGCCGCCGACCGAATGTCCCACCAAGGACAAGCTCTACATCATCGTCGATTGTTTCGCGCGCTGGCGTATCAGCGATCCATTCCTCTACTACAATCGGCTCAATGACGAGCGCAGCGCGCTTTCACGCCTGGATGACATTCTTGGCAGCGAAACGCGCACCGCCGTCGCCACGCACGATCTGGTCGAAATCATTCGCGTGACTAAGGGGCGAAAACCGTCGCGCGACGAAGAGCTGGAGAAGACCGGCACGGTTCTGCCCAGTACAATTCCCGATATTGAGTTCGGACGCGGCGAAATTGAGAAACAGATTACGGAGCGCACCCGGCAGAAGATTGCCGATTTCGGAATCGAACTGCTCGATGAACGTTTTAAGCGCAGCAAATACAACCCGGCGGTGGCAGAAAAGATCATTGAACGCATGTCGAGCGAGCGGCATCAAATCGCCGCACGGTTCCGTTCCGAGGGACGCGGCGAGGCCGCGAACATCAGCGGTCAAAAGGAAAGCGATGTGGCATCGATCAGTTCCAACGCGACAAAGAACGCGCTCGAGACTGAGGGCAAAGCCGACGCCGAGGCGGCTTCCATCTATGCCGCAGCATTCAATCCTCCTGATGCGCAAGAGTTTTATTCATTTCGTCGCAGCCTCGACGTGATGCGCGCCGCGTTTGAAAAAGACACAACCGCAGTCATCTCAACCAACAGCGATCTTGGTCGAATGTTAAAGTCCATGGCCGAAGCCGTAGCTCCACCAAAACCGCCCCATTAATCATTTCGGACGAAGTCCTTTTGGAGTGCGATGCGTCCTCGCATCGCTTTTCTGGTTGTCAGCCGTTCTGAAAGCGACGCGAGGACGCGTGCGCACTCCAAAAGCTTCCGCAAAATAGAATAATGCTGCTTAGGCGACGAAATTGCGCCGGAGTAAGATAGCTTTTTCGTTTCTAAACGATGAAAATCTGGACGATTGGCCATTCAACGCGCAAGATCGAGGACTTCATTTCGTTGCTGAAAAAGAACGAAATCAAGCTGCTGGCTGATGTGCGATCGTTGCCCGGATCGAAACGTTATCCGCAGTTCAATAAAGACGGGCTAGAGAAATCGCTGAACGCCCACGGAATACGCTACGAACATTTTCCTGAGCTGGGCGGAAGACGAAAACCGAACGCTGACTCGCGCAACACGGCGTGGCGCAATGCGTCATTTCGCGGTTACGCCGATTACATGGAA
>JBGPNR010000034.1:0-10766 GCA_041487635.1 Candidatus Udaeobacter sp.
AGCTAGACCAACTGAGCGAATATCTCTCCACGCTACGATGAACGGCACCACTACTATCGCAGAGTTCCGAGAGGCAGTCCTCGATCCGGCCAAGCGCAGACACTATCAGCTCGCGTGGCTTTCCACCGTTGATCACAAGCGCATCGCCGTTCTCTACATGTTGACCGCTCTGGTCTTTTTCATCATTGGCGGAGTCGAAGCGCTTTTCATGCGACTGCAGCTGGCAGTTCCTAACAACCATCTTCTCCAGCCCGACACCTTCAACCAACTCTTCACCATGCACGGCACGACGATGATCTTTCTCGTCGTGATGCCGGTGTTATTTGGTTTGGTCAATTACGTGCTACCTCTGCAGATCGGCGCGCGCGACATGGCTTTCCCGCGTCTCAATGCCTTTGGTTTCTGGTGTGTGCCGTTAGGTGGAATTCTTTTGCACTTTAGCGTGCTCGCTGGCGGCGCTCCCGCGGTCGGCTGGTTCTCCTACGCACCTTTGAGTGAGACGCCCTATTCCTCATCTCCCGGGGTTGATTATTGGGCAGTAGCTCTCTTCGTCCTGGGTATTGGTTCAATTAGTTTTGCCATCAACACCATCGCGACAGTTATTTCTCTGCGAGGTCCAGGAATGACGATGCGTCGCCTTCCGCTCTTTACCTGGATCAATTTCGTTAACGCGTTCATTATTATTTTCGCTCTTCCAGTCTTAAACGCCAACCTGGCGATGATCCTGATCGATCGTCAGCTACAGGGTCATTTCTTTCTACCCATTGGCGGAGGTTCGCCCGTTCTGTGGCAGCACATTTTTTGGGCATTTGGCCATCCGGAAGTCTACATCATGGCCCTCCCCGCCTTCGCCATCGTCTCCGAAATCATTCCGGTTTTCTCGCGCAAACCAATTTTCGGTTACGAATTTGTCGCCGCTTCGAGTGTTGCCATCGCAGTCCTAAGCCTGGGTGTCTGGGGACACCACATGTTCACGGTGGGAATGGGTCGGCCACTCGATGTGTTTTTCGCCATTTCCTCGATGCTCATTGCAATTCCAACCGGCGTGAAGGTGCTCAATTGGACCGCAACAATGCTCGGCGGTCGGATCCGTTTCGATGTGCCGATGTTATGTTGCGTTGCGTTTCTCATTCAATTCCTTGTCGCGGGCCTCACCGGAATCAGTCATGCCAGCGTGGCACTCGATTGGCAGACTAAGAACAGCTACTTTCTCGTCGCACATTTTCACTTTGTGGCGGTAGGCGCGATCGTCTTCGCCGTCATCGGTGGCCTGCAATATTGGTTTCCGAAAATGAGCGGCCGTATGCTTTCAGAGCGGCTCGGCAAATGGACGTTCTGGCTCATGGTCATCGGCTTCAACATGACCTTTGTCATTCAGCATTTTCTTGGGCTGTTAGGCATGCCGCGGCGTGTTTATACCTATCCCGATCTTCCAAACTGGGGTTGGATGAACATGCTCTCGACCACCGGCGTTTTCTTCATGGGCCCAGCTGCGCTTATTCTGGTTTGGAATTTAGCTACTTCATTTTTCCGAGGCAAAGTCGCGGGCGATAACCCCTGGGACGCATGGACCCTCGAATGGGCTACAACGTCGCCGCCGCCGCACGAAAACTTTATCGCGCTGCCGCCGATCCGCAGTCGCCGACCATTGTGGGACCTGGCTAACCCTGACCGGCCTGACCCAATCGTAGGCGAGAATAGCGCCGCGGTAACCCTTCCCGATCACAACAAAGTTGGGATTCTGACTTTCATTCTTTCCGAAGCGGGATTCTTCGCGGCGCTTGTCCTTGCCTATTTGTATTTCTACGCTCGCCCACAACCCGGTCCCGGGCCGAAAGAGCTGAATGTTCCGCGGACGCTGATGTTCAGCGTTTGTCTTTTCGCGAGCAGCTTCACTTTTTGGCGATCCGAGGTCGCCCTGACGAAACAGCGTCGCGGTTTCATGCTTGGCTGGCTGGCGCTGACGATTCTGCTCGGCGGTATCTTCCTTGTTGGTCAGGGAACGGAGTATTGGAAACTGTTTCAGACCGGGGTCGATCTCAGCACCAATCTCTTCTCCACCACGTTTTTCACTCTAACTGGCTTTCATGGTCTGCACGTCCTCCTTGGTTTGATCGCGCTACTGATTTTTCTCTGGGCGGCGTGGGAGGGTGATTTTGCTTCTGGGCGCGGCTCCGCCTTTAAGGCTGCCGGTTACTACTGGCACTTTGTCGATGTTGTCTGGGTCTTTGTTCTACTCACCGTTTACATCCTTCCACTTCTTCGATGACTACCTACCAATTCTTCACTACCGCCTGGACGTGGAATTCTATCGTTTTCATTCTTAGCGCGGTCGCGTCAGTCGGTTACTTTCTAGCCTTCGGACAACGAGGCAGGCCGCTCTATTTCGCTGCGGCTGTCGTGGTAATTCTTTTGGCCTTCATCTCACCATTTAATGCACTGGCTAACGGTTACCTCTTCAGCGCGCATATGGTCCAGCACATCCTGCTCGTGCTGATCGTGCCCGCGCTCTTGTTGTTAAGCCTACCCCGGTCGTTCTCGCTTCGTTCTCCGCTCACCTATCTTAATCATCCACTGATCGGATGGGTTGCCGGAGTTGGTGCGATGTGGCTGTGGCACGCACCGGCACTTTGTAACGCGGCGGCTACGTCGAGGACTGTCTCGGCGATTCAAACGACGTCGCTTCTATTGATGGGAAGCGTGTTTTGGTGGCAGGTCCTCGCTCCGCGCGAGGAGCAACGGCTTTCACCGCCCGCAGGGATCGTTTACCTCTTTACCGCCTGCACTGCCTGCAGCGTGCTCGGCATTATCCTGACCTTTGCGCCAGTTTCGATTTGCCCCGTTTACCAACACCCGGTCGATCGATTGGGAATGCTCAGCACGATCCGCGGCGATTGGGGCCTAACAAGTGATCGGGACCAACAGATCGGCGGACTGCTGATGTGGGTTCCCATGTGTGCGATTTATGTAACCGCAATTCTGGCGCAGCTCGCTCGCTGGCATTCGTGCCCGGCGCCACAAACGGAGAAATCAAATGCCTGACGAACAATTGCCCACCCAACATGCGGACGCAGTGCCGCCCGGCTGGCAGGTCCTACCCGATACGCCACTGCCGCACCCGACCTACTTTCCGGCTGGGCTAGCGATGGGAGTCGCCTTTCTTTTCTGGGGATTGATCACCACCTGGGTTGTTTGGCTGGTCGGTGTTGTCCTCTTCATCGCAGCGCTTGCCGGTTGGATCACGGAAATTCGCCATGAATACAAGTCCCACTGAATCGTCATCTGCGCCGCTAACTGAAACTCCAGAGGAGATCAGCCGTCGGCGATTTTTTGAAAAACTCTCGATCGGTCTGGTCGGTCTTTGCACCGCAATTGTCGGAGTACCGTTAGTCGGATTCATCGTCGCCCCGTTCTTTCGGAAGGTACCCAGGGAATGGGTCACGCTAGGCAAGCCGGATGATTTTCAAATCGGCAAGACAGTAGCCGTGACTGTGACCGATCCTTCATCGCTGCCATGGGCTGGTGTGACCGCGAAGAGCGCTGTCTGGTTACGTCGAGTCAGCCAGGATGGCTTCATTGCCTTCTCTGTTAATTGCACTCATCTCGGATGCCCGGTGCGCTGGCTCGAAGGCGCGGAATTGTTCATGTGCCCCTGTCATGGCGGCGTCTATTACGATGACGGCGCCGTCGCTGCCGGTCCGCCGCCGCGGCCGCTTTTTCGTTACGATGTGCGGGTAGCAAATGGCGAAGTGCAAATGAAACAGGCGATCGTTCCGATTTCCACCACGCTGTGATTAGGCTACTCAAGATAGTCTGGCAGTGGCTCGATGATCGGCTCGGGATCAGCGTCCTCCTGTCGCCGATGAAGCATATTGCGCCGCAGGATTCGAAATGGTGGTACGTCTTTGGCAGCGCCACACTCGTTGCGTTTATCGTGCAGGTGGCAACCGGCGTCGCGCTGGCGTTCTCTTATATTTCTTCGTCGTCGGAGGCTTACGAGACGCTCTTATTCATAACTAACAACGCGCCATTCGGCCGCTTCCTGCGCGGACTTCATTACTTCGGTGCGTCGGCCATGGTGTTGATGATCGGAGCGCATATGGCCCAGACGTTTTTGTTTGGCGCCTACAAATTTCCGCGCGAGATGACTTGGACCACCGGCATCTTGTTACTGACTTTTACTCTCGGAATGGGATTTACCGGGCAGCTACTCCGGTGGGATTCAACCGCGGCGTGGTCGGTCGTCGTCGCAGCAGAGCAGGCGGGGCGTATTCCGATTATCGGCGACTGGGTGGCACGCTTCATCCTTGGCGGTAATAGTATCGGCGGCGCGACGCTCACTCGCTTCTTCGCCATCCATGTCTTCGTTCTGCCTGGAATCATGTTTGCCTTTATCGGCTTACATCTCTGGCTTGTTCTTCGTCATGGTATTTCGGAGCCGCCGGTTGCAGGCAAGCCAGTGGACCCGGCAACGTACCGCGCGGAGTATGAAGAGCTGCTCAAGAAGAGTGGCAAGCCATTTTGGCCGGACCTGGCCTGGCGCGATGTGATTGTCTGCACCGTTTTGATCATCGTGATCGCGGTCGCTGCATTCTTCGTCGGACCTCCGGCGTTGGATAAGCCGCCGGACCCGAGCATACTGGCGGCCAATCCGCGACCGGACTGGTATCTTCTTTGGTACTTCGGGCTGCTTGCGCTCATCCCGGACAGAATCGAAGGCTATGTTATGATCGGATTCCCAATCCTGATCGGGCTATTCCTGCTCTTTATCCCTATTTGGAATCACAAAGGCGAGCGCGCTGCCTCCCGACGCCCCTGGGCAATTGCGGTCGTGTGTCTCTCGGTGATCATGATTGGTGGGCTTTGGTGGGAAGGACAACAGTCGCCCTGGTCGCCTAACTTCGACGCTCAGCCGCTCAGCGAGAAAGTGGTAGGAGCAACAGGCGGCCCGGTCTTCAAAGGTGGTCAATTGTTTCATGACAAAGGATGTTTGAACTGCCACCTCATTCAGGGCTTCGGCGGCCGGCGCGGTCCCGACTTAACCTACATCGCCGACAAGCTAACGCGCGACAATCTGGTTATCCGCATCCTCAATGGCGGAGGCAATATGCCGGCGTTCAGCAGCTCACTCAAACCGGGCGAGCTCGATGCGCTGGTTGCCTTCTTGGAAACACGCAAACGCCCACTTCGTCCGCAAGATCAAGCGAATGAAACCGCTTCATCTGCGACTTCGACATTCAAATGAAAAGAATCGGATGCGGAATTTCAGGGATTGTGGAAAGCGCATCCCGCTAAAAATCTCAGATTTTTTGTGAGATGTCTGGCTCTGGAAGCTTGAGAAAGAAGTAGAACGACCAATGAGCACCGCGACAGGATTGACTGAAACACTGGAGGAGAAGCTGAGTCATCCGGCAACGTCGCCGGACTTCGATCTGCACGCCGAAACAAATCAGGTGTTAAAGGATATCGGGCTAACAACGGCGGACGCCGGAGGCAAGCTCACATTCTACGGATCCGATCCGATTCTCCCAAGTCCGATGCGTTTCGGGACGATGGCCGCTGTCGGTCTGGCCGCAAGAAGCGTCGCGGTCGCCGCACTTTGGAAAGAAGCCACGGGCAAAGGCCAGGATATCTCGGTGGACGTGCGCAAGGCACTGCGGCGTTTCGCCGGATTCTTTGAAGGAAAATGGGAAACCATCAATGGCCGGCCGCCCTCCCCAGGTGGCTATGCGGTTAGCCCATTCCTAAAGATGGGGGATGCGTTTTTTCGCGAGACACGCGATGGGCGGTACGTGCTGGCGCTAGACATTTATCCTCAACTCCTCGTGCGCACCCTCGATTTTCTCGACTGCAGCCCGAGTACCAAATCCATTAACGACGCCATACGCAAATGGAACGCTGTGGAACTGGAAGAGGCTGCTGCGGCCGAGGGACTAGTTCTGGCAATGGTGCGAACGAATGAGGAATTTCGTCGGGAACCCCAATACACCGACGTCCTCTCAAAAATGCCGCTGATCACAGTGGAGAAGATTGGCGAGAGCGACCCCGTTCCGCTCAAGGCGAGCGATAATCTTCCTCTCGCGGGTGTCCGCGCATTGGGAATGGGTCACGTGATAGCGGGAGCCGGGATGGGGAGGGACATGGCCCTATACGGCGCGGACGTGCTGAACATCTGGAGACCGCGCGACTCGGAGATCGAAGCCTTCGCTTGGGATGTCCAAGTGGGCATGCGTTCAACGATACTCGATGATGCGAAGGAAGATCGAGAAAAATTCAATCAGCTTCTAAAGGATGCTGATGTATTTTTTGCCAATAAACGTCCCGGATTTCTGAAGAAGCACGGACTCGATGCCGAATCGCTTTGCGCGCAGAAGCCCGGGTTGATTCATGCAATCGTCGCTATGCACGGTGAGGAGGGACCGTGGTCGAATCGACCCGGTTTCGATGAGATTGGCGCCGCAGTCTCCGGCCTCTTTACGATCGAAGGTTCGCCAACTCAGCCGAAGCAGCCGCCAATTGTCCCCATTGCTGACAATGTCGTTGGCTGGTTAGGCACAACTGGAATTCTTGCTGCGTTACGGCGGCGTGCAATCGAAGGCGGCAGCTATCGGGTCACCGTTTCGCTGACGCGGACCGTGCTCTGGTTGCTTTCGTTAGGTATTTTTGACAAGGCCTACGCGAAAGCGATCGCGGACTCTACCGACGAGCACAAGTACATCGCTCCGGACCTGTTTACCGCGGAAACACCGCTTGGCACTTATCAGGGCATGACCGACCAGATCGTATTGTCGCGCACACCCGGCGCCTACCGAACCGTGCTGGTTCCGCGCGGCTCAAGCAAACCCGAATGGCTTTCGCTTCGAAAATGACCACTTACATATATACGCATGTGCTCGCACTGATTAATCCTACAGTTCTGCCGGCTCTTCGAATTGCCGCAACATTCTTTTTCATCATCAATTTGTTAGGCGGCGCGTATATTTTTCGCAACCGTCACCGATTCTTTGACCGCGATCCAAATGTCGACAATGACATTCCGGCCGTTCGCAAAGTGAGAATCGAAGTCGTCGCGATCCCGTGGCTCGTTTTGACCACGCTTATCCTGATTCTGCTGATCAGCTTCTGGCTCGCTTAACGAGCGCTATTCGCAGAAGCCTGTCGTGCGGAACTCAAATCGATGCGGTCAACCCTGTAACAAACGACTAGCGTTGCAAACCTAACGAATACCGCCGAAGGCTTCTCTCGCACACTGGCAGAACTTCTCCGCTGCCGGACTAAGTTTTTCTTTCCGCGTAACGATTCCAATCACGACCGCGCTTTGGTTCAGGCGTCAGGCGCAAGAATTTGACCCGATCGCCGAACACATAACTGAACGCGTCCGAAGAAAGCGTTGCGCCGGTGCCGGCACCGACCGACGAAAAACTCCGGCCCAGCCGTCGTGCTCCTCTACGATGCGCGGTTTCTGATTCACGCGCGCGGAAAGCACTCTCGGCGTTTAGCCAAGCATACTGCGATGGAACTCGTCCATGGTCGCAACGATGTTCGCACGCACCGCGCAAATACGATGGAAGCGCGCCAGGCGTTGATGTAGCATTGGTAGGCGGTTAAGCAGACATCAGCAACCAAGCGCGTATGAAGGCGAGTGGGTCCCTTCAAAACGCCACCGTAGTCGCTACTCTTACAAATCACAACACATCGAGGTCACAAGATGAGAAACGAAACTCCCGCCGCTATTGACCCGGACATGTTCGCGGCCGTTTTTAGCCAGAACTGGGACAACGCCCGTCACATCAAGAGCGAGCGCATCTCGTTTATGAACGCTTACTCGGTGATTTGCGCGGGCGTGCTGGCCCTGCTCCAGAGCGTTCAGGCTAGCGACCTCATCCGAATCGCACTGCTTTTCTTTATGACTCTATTCTCACTGATAGTGTTGCTCACGAGCCTGCGGCTGAAAGGCGAGTTGGAGGAATGCCTGGCCAAAATTGAAGCGATGAGTGTGCAGGCGAGGGTGAATGACTTTGTGGCGCTCGGCCAACTGGAAGGAAGGTCGTCGCGCTATCCAAGGTTCCGATGGATCTTCCCAATCTTCTACGCTATGACGACGGTAGGCTTCATTACACTGATCGTGTACCGTCTGGTCACCGGCGAAGCCATAAAGTAATCGCGTCCCAGTGAACGGAACACAGACAACAACCGAATGACGCAAGCTCCCAGAAACAGCTTCAAACGAAAAGTTCGCGTTTGTTACCCAGCGGGAACAGGGACGCTGGTTCTTCGCACTGACTTGGATTGGGAACATGATATTGATCCGGTGGCAGTGAGCAGCGACGGAAACACGGCGACCTTTGAAATCGAGGCACAGCGGCCATTCGTTTATTTCAAGCCCTGTTTGATTAAGAACGGCAGCCTGCATTGGGCGGTCGGGCCCAACAATCTTCTGATCACAACTGCGGAGCATGCCGGCACAATATATCCCTACTTCTTCAGTGATCCGCGAGGTCACTTCCTACCCCTGATCGAAATTGAATCCGGAATACTTGGGCGGGGTCATCGTCTACGCGTTTACCTGCCGCCAGGATATGAGGAGAACACACTGGCTCATTATCCGCTCGCCTACATGCAGGACGGGCAGAACTTGTTTTTTCCGCATGAAGCTTTTCAGCACAAGGATTGGCAGGTCGATCAAACTAGTCAGGTGCTGCGAGCGATGCGAGCGATCGAAGATTTGATCATCATTGGGGTTTATTCCAATGAGCGCCGCGAGGAGGAGTACACCAAGCCAGGTTATGAGGTTTATGCGCGCTCCGTTGTCGAGGAGCTTGTGCGGGGCGAGCAGGTCTTTCTGAGGACAACGAAAGAACGTAAAGATCGCTCGATGTGGGGTTCGTCGTTAGGCGGGGTGGTCTCTTTTTATACCGTCTGGCAATACCCGGACGTATTTGGCAGCGCCGCCTGCATGTCGAGCACCTTCTCCTATAAGGACGACTTGCTCGACCGAGTGCTGAGCGAACCGAAGCGGCAAGTCGGATTCTATCTCGATAGCGGTTGGCCGGGCGATAATTACGAAGTTACCATCGCGATGGCGCTGGCTTTGGTGAGCAGGGGCTGGCAATATGGGCGCGACCTTCTTTACTTGTGTTTTCCACATGCCGCGCATGATGAGAAAGCCTGGGGGATGCGGCTGCACTTGCCGATGCAGTTGTTCACCGGCATGGTCGCGCGCGCCTCGCGTAGCGGTGATCCGCTTTTGCAAAATCCGCCGGAATAGCCGATGCGCCGGCAGCGACAACTATGCAGCGATATGCTCGCCAGGCATATCAAACAAAAAAAAATAGTCTTTCACAGCCGGCTACTGCCGCACGAAACTTGCCGTATGAACCGGGTGCAACATCTCAAAACCAAGAAAGGATTCCTCGTCTTTTCAGACAGCGGTTTCATGACGTATCAACCTCAAACGTAATCAACGGGAGTAACCACTTATGCCATTCGATAAATTTGTAGATATGGAAACTCTGAGTGAAGAGCGGCGGAGAGCCGTCCAGGAATCGTTGCAAAGCATGAGCGTCGCTGAGCTGCGCAAGGTTGTTAAAGAGCTCTCTGACTTTGAAGGCGATCCATGGCAGGAGAATTTCGTCAGCGTGATCGAGGCGCATCCAGAGGCAAGCTTTTATCGTGCAGTCACGCAGGAAGGGGCAATCATACTCTACTGTCCTGGTGAAGATACGGGTGTCTGGTTCCTGCCCGGCAGCGGGATGGGTCCACTGCCAGAGCAGGCGAAACGCCATATGAAAGAAGCCATCGCAGCGCCTACTTCTGGGAGAAAACACGTACGACCTTAGTTCGATATGCACGAAGCCAGAGGGATTGAATAAAATGAATGTCCTGACCAAAACACTGCGCATCGCTGCTGCCCTGTTGCTTGGAATTGCCAGCGGTTGTTCCCGCAAGGCGGAGCAAGTTGCTTCTCCACCGCCGGAAGTACTTGCGACGACGGTTACGGCACGAGACATGCCGGTGGTGCACGAAGCCGTCGCGACGCTGGAGGGTTTCGTTACCGCGAATATTAACGCGCAGGTGCAGGGCTATATTATCTCGCGCGACTACAAGGAAGGCAGCCTAGTTAAGAAAGGCGATCTTCTCTTTCAAATTGATCCCCGCCCCTTCGAAGCAACCTTGGATCAGGCGAAGGGAAACCTGGCTGTCGCACAATCGAACCGGACTAAGGCCGACGCCGATGTGAAGCGCGCGATAAAGTTGTTCCAGGAGAAAGTCATCAGCGATCAGGAACGCGATACCTACATCAATTCTGCGTCATCAACGAAGGCTAACGTGCAAGCTGCGGAAGCCGCGGTAAGACAAGCCGAGGTGAACCTTGGTTATACAAAGATCATCGCGCCGATCGATGGCATTGTGGGAATAGCTACCGCCCACGTAGGTGACCTCGTAGGCCCCGGTACTGGACCACTAACAACCATTTCCCAAGTCGATCCGATCAAGGTGGCTGTGAACGTTGGCGAGCAGTCGTTCACGGAATTCATCACTGATCATCCCGATCCAGATGAACGGGAACGTTACCTGCAAGGACTCGAATTCGACTTACATCTCGCGGATGGAAACCCCTATCCGCACAAAGGAAAATTTTACGCAGAGGATCGGAACCTCGACGCAAAGACCGGCTCAATCCGCATGGAGTTTACCTTTCCTAATCCGGGAAACCGTTTACGACCGGGCCAGTTTGGCACGGTGCGGGCGGTGATCAAAGTTGC
>JBGPNR010000035.1:0-10748 GCA_041487635.1 Candidatus Udaeobacter sp.
GTTTCGGCTGGAGATTGCGCATGGGTCGGGGATAGATTGGCCATGCTACCCGCGGCAAGGGCAGCACAAATTAGGATCAGCTTATTTGTTTTCATAAGCGCAATTTCGCTGCGTCTGCTGTGATCTGCCTATAGGACTTTAGGGCTACAGGTCTATCGACTTGGGTTATAAGGTTACAACGTTACAACGTTACAAGGGTAAGACGCAGCTGCTAAACCAATTGCCGAGAGATTCGACCGCTTGCTTATGCAGTCGCGAGCCGATTTGATGATCGTGCCAATGTCAGAATCTGGGTGGTCTGAGAGCGTTTGCGGAGGCGCAGGAGGCCTAGAACCGTCGTCGCTAGCAGGAAAGCGATGATCAGGAAAATGATCACAAACTCTATTACCGTGAAAAGGTTTTGAATGTATTTATGCCGCGCCATTCGTGTAAAAAGGTACGCATTGGGCCGGCCGTCGCTATTGGACCTTGGTCCCATCCTCTCCGCCAGATCCTGTTAGCTTAGTGCCCGAGATGAATTAAGGCGTTGTGCATGGGCCTCTGGGAAATCTGGATCACCCCGTCGAATGGCATGTCCAGTTCCAGGATCAAGAAGATCGCTCCTGCTACTGACAGTGCGGCCAGCATTAGCGCAACAATGACCGTGGCATTCGGGGGCGCGAACAAGCCTGCACTCATGAAAATGATCGCCAGCCAGGAGATCAAAACGATCAGCATTGCAACGGATATCGACGTTTCTGTCTGCTCGAGTAGCAACCAGCGCATTTGACCGAGATCCATGGCAATCTGCGCGGCTTGTGACTTGAGAGAGCGCTGCACGTCGTTCTGTGGCGAGAGCTTCTGGATCGAGTTAAAGAACACCTCGCCCGAGGATTCGCTCGGATCCAGTTGTGCAGCATGAGACGACTTTCTATCCGGCCAGATGTGATTGATCGCGCTCTCGACTGAGCGACGGAGGAGGTCACGGCTCTCCGCGCTCTCAGAACCGTAATTTGCCAACACCCGGTCGAGGAAAACGGTCTTGGCCGCCATCTGCGTCACCTCACCCTTCTGGGTGTCGTACGCACCCTTTGTTGAGGCAACCAGGAGTCCAAGGACCAGGGCCGCCATTGTCGCAACCAATCCCATCCCGACCTTGACAGCGTCCTTCGTCTCCGCGCTCAGGTGATCTTCGGGAAGTGCCGCTCGCACGCGCACTCCCAATAAGCCGGCACCAAAGAGAACTGCGAAGACGAGTGCTCCTACGACTGTGGAATCCATTGTTGCTCGTTGGTTAATGAATTTGTCACGCGCCCTCAGTTATTCGAAAGGGTTCGCACCAGACAAAATCATCTGGATGTAGATCACACGAAGCGGGACCGGGCGGTGCGGAGGTAATTGCGCTCTAAAACGGTCCCGGGCCTCCCATTGGCCCCCAGACTCCTTCCCCTCCGCCCCATAGGCTCCACTGCATCTCTGAATCCTGATACATTTCGGCGGTTTCGAGATCCTCCTTGGAAAGCTTATTTTCAGCGCAGAGTTGTTGGTAGGCCTGGTACTCTCTAGGTCCGCCGATGTATGCCTGGTTGTGAGCCGGGTCCGGGAAGATGTAGTAGGTTTTCTTGCCTTTCTGGATCATGGTTACCTTGCCGGGCGGGAGGTTTTGGAGCTTTTGCTGGTGCGCGGCCGTCTTGGGAGTAATGACCTTGAAGCCGGAGGCTACCAGCATGCTCTCTCTGTTCTGGGTGCTGGTATGTGTGGTGGCGCAGCCCACGAACACTGCTAAGCATATAATCGTGATACCCTTGAGGAAGATAGATCGTGACGGTTTCATAAGTGGTGATCTGGTTGTTGTTACTTGTTTTTGTCGATGAACGGCGCACAAGCTTGGCCGTTTCCTTGCTTAATCGGTTAAGTTAACCTCAAATGCTTGCGCTCCCAAGGAGGAGGCCAGGCCTTCGGTCTGGCCGGCGAGATACATGACCACGCCATTCTGATTCGTCAGCTTGGCATGCATCTTCCCCTCGATCAGGGTGAGTCCGCGGCTGATGCCATGGTAAGTTCCGGAGAAGTCGGACAGCCTGTTTAGGTTATAGACCTTGCCGGTGGCAGAGACCTTTTGGGCGCCCGAGCCACCAACGCCCCCACCAGAGATGGTGAAGTGGTGCCGCCCGCCGTTGTAATATAGAGTGCCTTTTCCGGCTTCAGCCTGAGCGTAATAGGCAGCCGACCACTCCTGAATCCTGACAGTGGCCGCAGGCTGCGTACTCGGGGCTTGAGTCATTGATGCGCATCCGGCGATGATGAGGAATGTGATACTCGCGAAGGCGGAATTGATGATGTTGTTTTTCATAGGTTTGGAAGCTTCTGATTAGTTTTTATAGGATGATTTCTCAGCGTTAAGCCATGAATTTTGTCACGCCTGCTCTGACGTTGCTATGGGACTTTAGGCCATATGTTCTTCAGCCGTTGTCCCGGGTTCGGTCTACCTCCCACAATTGAACCGCCTGGAGAGGTCATCAGGAATCAACGCCGCCAGCGATTAGCACTTGCTTTTACACTGCCGATGCAAACGCGCATTCCTAACGAGTGTTTCAGAAGGTGATTCCGGTGGTGATTTGCGGACCGTGCATAACAGTTTCGAAACGGAAATCGTTTTCCTCGAAGTTACCGCCGAGTGCCCGGTAACCGATCTCAGTAAAGATGGAACGGGTTAGGTTAATGCCAACCACGGCTTCCACCTCCCACATTAAGTCAGCGCCAACTCCGAACCCCCCAATCTCGCCACGTACGGCGGTATAATACGTCTTGTTAAAATTGTAACGGCCGCGCAATCCGACATAGGGATCGAACCAGAAATCGTCTTTTGACTTGGTTTGGCTCAGGCTCTTGTTCAGGCGAAACGCGAGTTGATTCGCAATTCGCGCCTTAGCCGCATCAACGGCGCGAGCAACCGCCGCGCGACGTTCGGCTCCCCTGAGCATGAGCGCATCTATCCGTGCCTCCAAATCGGCCTTTTCCTTTTCGATAAAATTCTCGACCCGTTGAGCAATCTCTTTCCGTATTCGCCCACCCAACGGACCGATTGGAATGTTTGGATGACGTTCGTGGTCTTTCAACCTATCGCCGATCCGGCTCGTAATGTCTGTCTTGATCGTGCCCTTAAGCTCATCAAGAAATTCACTGTTGGAAATGTCGTTGTTAAGGCGGGCAACCAAATCGTCGGCGATGTTGTTAACGAATCGTACGCTCGCCTGCTGAATCGCGATCGGGTCGGAATGTAGTTCGAGTTGTTCGTATACATTCGTGTAGTGTGTGCCGGCAGCTAAATCGAGCGACCAACGCGGCTGGTTCACGAGCCGCCAACTCAATGCGCCGTCAACCAAGGTCATATCTACTTGTTCGTGGATGTTGTTGATCAGCCCGTTTATCTGTGTGTTGTCGGAAAGACCTATGTAAATCACTTCACCGTATATTCCGAACGGACCTTTTTGCGCCTGCGCCCGCGCTGCGAAAATCATGTCGAGGTGTTGCAGAACTTCATCGACGGGAATGTCGATGTTCGCGTTAACCCCGCGGACCCCGATTGTCCCGTCCATGCTCGCCAGCCAACCAGGCGCTGCGATTGTAAACTGCCACGGTTCGCTTTGCGTGATCGTTGGCGGCGCGGTTTCCTTCGGCGCCAGCTCCATCGAGCCTGCCCCGACACTGCCGACGGCAGCTAACAGCGCCCCAGTGAAAAGAGAAAATCTTGTTCTCATGACCCGATTCTATTGTCCGAGACGGCCAAATCCGAGAAAAATAAATTGTCCATTAGTCGGATATGTCTCACTGGGTTTCAGTCTTCTTAGTCCTGTTTGTTGGCGCTGATTTGGGCGCAATCATGCGGTGCCTGGTGCGATGGGTCTATAGGACTTTAGGGGCTATAAGCGGGGTTGTGCTCACAATAAACGCTTTAAAAAAATCGGCCTCCCGATGAAAGGAGGCCGATCAACTTAACCAGGGGATGATTGCCAGCGTTAGTGGAAAAAGAATCGGACACCCGCGCCCACCAACTGTTGGCCCAGAGCGCGATTTTGCCGGGTTTCGATTTGGGTGCTCTGATAATTGAGGTATTTATACTCAACAAACGCGCTGAAATTGGGCGAAAAAAAGTAATCAAGACCGGCAAGCGCATCGAACGCCAGGTCTGCGTGACTTCGCCCACCGCCAGTGTTGATAGGGACACGACCGGTTACGGGGTCCACAACCTCGACCCCCGCAGATTCAGCATAGTAAATGCCAACGCCCGCACCCAAATACGGCTGCCACCTTTGATCTCCAGGCGCGAAGCGCAAAATGAAGTTCGCCAGCCACGCACCAGTGTTAATCCAAGTGGTCACGTTGCGCTGTGCAATTAGATCACCATCCGCTTCATTCAACGTGAAGTTGGCGCCACCGCGAAAGCCATTGTAAAAGAAGTCGCCTTCAATCGTTGGTCGAATTACGCCAGAGCCAAAGACGTAACCGAGTTTGATGCCGCCAAAGAAACCGACGTCATTTTTGGGATCGACAGTGAGAGTGTCTCCGAAGCCAATTAGATCCGGATTATCTTGCGTAAAAGTTCGGGTTCCACCGCGGTTTTGATAGACATTGGCACCCATGTCGATCGCACCATAAAAACCGAGACCGTAAAGTGGCGGCGGCGGCGGCGGCGCGACCTGCTTGTAGGTTTCCGTTCCGGCTTGCAACGGACCGGCGAGGAATCCAATCAGGATTGCTGTTGAGATAAGAGATAACTTTTTCATAACGATGGGCGTGATAACGGATAAAGGGTGGTCAAGTCAATTAGTTTCTTAAGTTTTTTTTGAACCGAAGTGGGCTTTCTTTTATTCCGCAGCCATCATTCAGCGATGGCTGTTTGTTCGTCTATAGGACTTTAGTCGTACGTCGAACCGGCATATACACGGTCCAACAAGGGCTGTTTTGTCCTTGCATCTTCGATCGCCGGGTCACGATTAATAAAATCGAACCAGACCAAATTGGCTGCTTCTACCGCTGCGGGGCTTGAAGTCAGGCTCTCGCAGTTGCAGCTCATGTCGCGTCGACAGCCGCGTGTCTTCGAACTGACTTTCTCGGCTGATAATCCCATCCCGGGCTGATTTGCGGCACGTTTTTTTTCTTGTCCGCAGTCTTTGTTCGTTCGGCTTTCTGCCGGTTCAGTAAACTATTGATGGCCGCGCGAATCGAAATGCCGGCGCGCGAGCCAAAGTTCGAGAATGAGATTTTCATGTGGCCGGAGCGAGCGCGAGGCGAACGGCGGTGAGGAGCTCTTCGTCGTCAAGCGGTTTCGTCAGGAACGCTGATGCTCCTGCGTTTAACGCGGTGGACCGAACCAAGGGATCATCCTTACCAGTAAAGATGATGACGCGGGTCGAAGGCGAAATCTTGCCAACTCGCGATTGCACCTCCAGTCCACTCATTTGTGGCATATGAACATCAACCAGGACAACCGCAGGGCGATGAATGCGCACATAGCCCAAGAATTCTTCGGGATCGCTAAAACTGTGTGCGTGCAAATCAGCCGACGCGAATAGCCGGCCCAATCCCTTCAGCACAGAGGGATCGTCGTCGAGCAGGCAAATGTCATCGGTAATTAAGTTAGTCAAAGCGAGCCAAGACTACACTAGCCTTTCGCCGAACGAATATGAGACCTTAGTCTCATATCGCACCGCCGGAGCGACGCCCGCCTTTTCAACCAAGCGCACAAGTTCCGCAACAGAAGTGACACCCAACTTCTGCATCATCCGGCCACGATGGACTTTCACTGTCTTTTCCGCCGTTCCAAGTTCTCCAGCAATCTGCTTGTTCAACATCCCAGTGATGACAAGCTGCATTACTTGGAACTCCCGCGGCGTCAGCAAATCAAGAAGACGCCGGGCTTCGTTCCTTTCCGCACTGCGCCGCCGCTGCTCCGCGGACCGGATCAGCGCGCGCCCGACACATTGAAGCAACTCGTCATCTCGAAACGGCTTCGGAAGAAAATCGGCAGCGCCTGCCTTCATCGCCTGAGCACACATTGAGATATCGCCGTGGCCGGTGATAAAGACGAGTTGCTCCTCACGGCGGCGCTGAATCAAGGTCTCCTGGAGATCGATCCCGTTTAGTCCCGGCATCCGGACATCGACAATCACGCATGTGGGACCAGCGTGTTGTTCACGCTCGAGAAAATCCGATGCCGATTCAAAGGCTTCGCTCTTATAGCCAGCGGACCGCAATAATCGGGACACACCTTTTCGAACTGATGCGTCGTCATCAATCAAGAAAACGAGGGCGTTCGGAGCGGTCATGCCAAAGGTTCGGGCTTCGTCGGAAGAGTAAAATGAAACCGCGCACCGCCGCCGTCGGCATTTTCGGCCACGATTGTGCCGCCGTGTGATTCGACGATTGAACGCACGATCGCGAGGCCCATCCCTAACCCCTTGGCCTTCGTCGTAAAGAATTGTTCGAACAGGCGCTCGCGCGCTTCCTCGGAAATACCAACCCCGTAATCGCGCACGCTCGTGCGAATTGTGCTGTCACCATTCCGTTCCGTCGCGACCATTACCTTGCGATGAGACACTGGCGTATCATGCATGGCATCGAAAGCGTTGATCACGAGATTAAGCAGGACTTGCTGGAGTTGGATCGGATCTGCTTCAATTGGCGGCAAATTTGGCTCGAGCAAAGTCTCGACCTGGCAAGATTGGAGCATTGCATTCGGGTTTACCATGTGCGCCACATTTGTTATAACATGGTTTAGATCCACCCGCTGTCGGGCCGTGACGCCTTTTTTTACCATGCTCTGAATGCCGCGAATCACATCGCCGGCGCGGCGTCCATCAGCCATGATGTCGCCGAGTAGTTCGTGAAGTTCGCGAAGATCGACATCGCCGCGATCAATAAAGCGCCGCCCCGCGCTGGCGTTGCTCGTGATACCCGAAAGAGGCTGATTCAGTTCGTGGGCAATGGATGCCGCCAATTCACCCATCACTGCGACACGGCTGAGATGGCCGAGTTCTTCGCGGTGGCGCAGCGCTTCCGCTTCAGCGAGCTTGCGAGCAGAAATATCCACGACCGCGGCCAGAACAAGCATGCCCTCCGGCGTTTGAATCGGATTTAGTCCGATCTCGATTGGAAATTCAGTGCCGTCTTTTCGCCGCCCAAATAATTCCCGGCCAGCGCCCATCGCGCGCGCCGTTGGGGCAGCGAGGAACTCTCCCCGATGCTTCGGATGCTGACTGACAAACCGCTCCGGTACGAGGATGTCCACAAGTTTTCCCACGAGCTCGTGGCGTCGATAGCCAAACAGCTTTTCGACGTGAGAGTTCACCAGCACAATCCTGCCTTCGCGGTCCACCAGCACGATCCCGCTTGGGGATGCCTCCACTGCCAGCCGGAATTTTTCCTCCGCTTGCTTTCGTTCAGTGATGTCCATCAAAACGCCGCGCTCCCAGGTCGGTTTGCCGTTCTCGTCGAATTCGACGCGGCCGCGCCTGGTGACCCAGCGAACTCTGCCGTCTAGTACTAACCGGTATTCAGCTTCAAGTTCCTCGCCGTTTGCCAGTGATTTCTCCACAAGCCGGCGCACGTATTCACGATCTTCCGGATGCACAACACCTCGGACCCGCTCTGCGCTGAGCTTTTCATGCTGAGAGAAACCAAAAAGAGCGCGATCTTTCTCCGAAAGCCAAACTTCATCGCGTCGGATGTCCCAGGTCCATACAACAAGGCTGGCCGCAGTCGCTGCCAGACTCATCCGCTCCTCGCTGTCGCGCAAAGCTTCTTCCTTGCTTATTAAATCCGTAACGTCCATGCACGATCCAATGTAGCCGGAGAAGTTTTTCTGGGCGTCGTAGCGCGGGACACCGCTATCCGAAATCCAGCGATATTCGCCATCGTGGCGTCTGAGCCGATACTGCATGACGAACGGCTGCCGGGCGTCAAACGCTTCGACGTAGGTTTTGAGGCAGCTCTGAAAATCGTCCGGGTGCACGCCTTCCGCCCAGCCATTTCCCAGTTCCTGTTCAATTGTGCGACCGGTAAATTCGAGCCATGGTTTGTTAAAGAAAGTGCAGAGCTTGTCCAAGCCCGACATCCAGATCAACACAGGCGCGGTATTGGCCATGGTGCGAAAACGAGCCTCGCTCTCAAGCAGCCCTTGTTCTCCCAGCTTTTGCCGAGTGACATCGCGCGAAACGCCGCGCATCCGGGCCGGCTTGCCCTCGCCACCGAACTCGACGCTCCCGCGCTCGTTCAACCAGCGTACCTCGCCGTTCGGCAGAAGCACCCGATGCTCAGCTTCATAGTCTACGCCGGTGTTCAAAGAGTTCTGCAAAGCCTGGCTAAGCGAGTTACGATCGTCAGGGTGTATCGCGTTTCGGAATCGATCGATGTCGAGCTTCTCCACGGGTTCGAAGCCGAAGAGGGCCCGCCCTTTTTCAGAAATCCAGATCTCATCACGCACGATGTCCCACACCCAGATCCCGAGTCCGGCCGCGCTGGTGGCTAGATCCATTCGCTGGTGCGTCTCGCGCAATTCAGCCTCGCTTGCCTGCAAACGCCGCGTGATCTGCGCCGCGTGAAGCACATCGTAGCTCAACTCGTAGGCCATTGCCGCGACAATGCCTTGATAGAACAAACTCGCCGTCATCGGCATTAAGATGATCCCCCACGTTATTGCCACTGCTTGCATGGTCGCCCCCACGACGAACAACACAATGCTGCCGCCCACTACCAGCGCCTGCCGCCGGTCGCCCCGCCGCCACACGGCGATTGTGGCATCCGCCGCGAAGATTACCAGCAACAACAAGCTCAGTTGTGCGACCAGCATCCACGGATTCGGCACACCCTTTGCGACCGAGACGGATTCTCCTAGGAAACGGACGTGACGGACGGCGGTGATTTCCCGAAAATTGATATTCGGCGAGAAAATGAAATTGAGGATCAGCGACACCGTCCGCACGCCGACGACCGTCCACGCGAGCCATTGTCGTCCCGCGTTTAGGTACAGCCGCACGAAACCGACCAGCGACACGATGATCACCCAAGCCGCGACATGCATCCAGCGCACCGTGACGCCGAATTGTTCGGCGGTTTCCGCTCGCATCAACGCCAGTTCCAACACCGCAAAGGCCGCGACGGCAATTGCCATCACTGAAAACGCCAGGTTCGCTCGTGCCTTTCGGTCCTTCCACCAAACGACGATGTGCATCAGCGCCAGCAGCAGGCACGCTGCGCTGCCCATGGACCAGATTATAGTGACCCAGTTCATGGAGTCCGCCGACTCCAAACTTGGCGGGGAGATTGTTTGGGAGGCAACGCGTCCAATTGTGTGGTGAAGTCGAAGTGCGAACCGTGTAGATCTCCGATCAGCAAGCTGCAGGCTGCTGCCAGTCCCATAACCTGATTACGTGATCGGCAAGATTAGTCCGAGCGGCTATATACACCACCCTGTCCATCGGGAAAGCCTTACATTCAAATAGGGGAATTCTGTAACGCATTCGTAACACCCAACGAATCCTTAAGACTTCGAGTTTCCTCCCTGCCACTGAACCGCGGAAGCAAACGCCGAACGCTCAACTCCCAACGCCCAAATGTTCAATTCAGAAAGCGCCAGTTGAACGTTGAACGTTGGGTGTTGAGTGTTGGACGTTAAGTTCGTGTCGCACGTCGTCTCGCGAACCCAGCCGAGCTTCGCCCTCGATTATGAATACGAGAGCGTTCGGAACGATCACACCGAAGATTCAAGGTCCGCCGGAAGAGCAAAGTAGAACCGCGCACCTCCACCCTCAACATTCTCCGCCGCGATTGTGCCGCCATGTGATTCGATGATTGAGCGTACGATCGCGAGGCCCATTCCTAATCCTTGTGCTTTAGTTGTGAAGAAGTGATCGAAAAGTCGATCGCGTGCTTCCTCGGAAATACCAACTCCGTAATCGCGCACGCTCGCACGAATTGCGTCGTCAGCATTTCGCTCCGTCACGATTACGACTTTGCGGCGGCTGAGCGGCGTGTCGCGCATGGCATCGAAGGAGTTGATCACGAGATTGAGCAGGACTTGCTGCAGCTGGATCGGATCTGCTTCAATCGCCGGCAAATCTGGTTCCAGCAAAGTCTCCACCTTGCAGGATTGAAGCATGGCATTGGGGTTTACGATACGCGCCACATTCATTACCAGATCGTTCAGATTCACCCGCTGCCGGGTCGGGACGCCTTTTTTTACCATGCTCTGGATACCGCGAATCACGGCGCCAGCGCGACGTCCATCAGTGATGATGTCACCGAGAAGGTCGCGAAGTTCGCGAAGATCGACATCGCCGCGATCAATAAAGCGCTGCCCTGCGCTGGCGTTGCTGGTTATTCCCGAAAGCGGTTGATTCAGTTCATGGGCAATGGATGCCGCCAATTCACCCATCGCTGCCACTCGACCGAGATGACCGAGCTCTTCGCGGTGCCGCAACGCTTCTGCTTCAGCGAGTTTGCGCGGCGTTATGTCTCTGGAAACACCAATGAGCCGCGCGCCTTTGCGATTTCTCCCGGCTACGTAGCGTCCACGCGCTCCGATCCAGCGCAGAGTTCCATCCGGTAACAAAAGACGATATTCAATGTCGTATCCAGCCCGTGTTTCTATTGCGCGTTTGACGGCGGAATCGCGAAGCGCACGATCCTGCGGGTAAACGCGATCTTGAACCGCCGCGTGGTCGACGTGAGCCTCGGAACCAAATTGAAACAAAGTGCGCGCGCTATCA
>JBGPNR010000036.1:0-10699 GCA_041487635.1 Candidatus Udaeobacter sp.
AACTGTTACAAGAGTTACAAAGTTGCACCGTTACAAAACGCGCTTGTACTCGCCATCATGTAACGATGTAACCTTTGTAACTGTTTTAACGATTTAATCCATGTACGAGTACTTACTATCAATCTTTCTCGGCGTCGTCGAAGGACTGACCGAATTTCTCCCTGTAAGCTCCACCGCGCATTTGCGGATCTGCGAAGCGCTGCTGCACATCGATCTTCACGATGGCTTTTGGAAGATGTACACGATCGTGATTCAGCTCGGTGCGATCCTGGCGCTGCCTGTTTATTTTTGGCATCGGATCTTGCAGTTTCTTCGCACTTTCCCGAAAGGCGAACGTGGTAACCGCACGATTTTAAGCAATCCATTGAGTCTGACGTTAATAGCGTTTGTTGTGACCGCGGTCCCGGCGTGGCTCTTGACAAAACAGATCGGGAAAAACTTGGAGAATCTCTGGGTGATGGCCCTGGCGCTTCTCATCGGCGGAATCGTCATGTGGGTTGTTGATGCCGTTTTCACACGGCCGCACACCATGGAAATGGAGGAAATGACGCTGCCTCAGGCGATCTGGATTGGCGCGGCGCAAATTCTTTCCGCTGTTTTCCCAGGCACTTCCCGCTCGATGTCCACCATCGCCGCCGGCCAAGTCGCAGGTTTGTCGCGTCCGGCAGCGCTCGAATTTTCGTTTTTCTTATCGATGCCGACGATGGTGGTAGCGACGGGGTTTGATTTTCTAAAGACAGTGATGCCGCGTCATCATGAAGCAGATATTGCACCGCTGACGATGAACGCCCATCAGTGGATCGTGCTCGTAATCGGATTTGTCGTTTCATTCTTCGTAGCACTAGTGGTGGTCGCCTGGTTTATGAATTGGGTGCGTGAACGCGGGTTTGCGCCGTTTGCTCTTTATCGGATTGTGCTCGGCATTGGGTTGTTGACGCTGCTCGCGCGCGGGATGATGTGATTGATTAGGGATGGAAACCGACGTCATGCTCCCCGATCTCCAAAGCGCGGTTATTTGTGAGGATGTCCGCTGCGAAATCAACGGCATGCAAACGCTCGTGGGCGTGCTCAGTGTGATCCCGGCGCCGGCGTTGCCGATCAATTATATGAGGCTCTGTATTTGGACGCGTTGGTGCAGCGGCGCGGGCAAGTTTCGGCAAAAGTCCCGGATTGTTGGCGTAGATGAACAGCAGGTAATCGGGCAAGCCGAAGTTGAGTTCGTCTTAAAGGAGATGGAAGGCCACGCAACCAACGTCCATTATTTTGGCGGGATACAGTTTCAGCAATACGGATTGCATCACGTGGAGATTTATCTGGAAAACGAATTGCGGATGCGGTTTCCCTTGCCGGTGATTCAAGTCGCGCGGCCAACTGGTTAGCTTGGCAACGTCTTCTCACGAGGGCTTGGCAATGGGGTTGTAGTTGTTTATCACGGCTCTTCATGCTGAAGGCATTTTCCAGCGCTCTAATCTGCAGCCTTGTTCTTGTCGGACAGGTCCATGCGCAGGAGGTGATCGTTGCTCACGAAAAGAAACCAGAGGCTCCCAAACAAGCAGCGCCGTCTTCTGAACAGATGCCGTCCGAATCGCCAACCCCGGCACTAACCAAATCTAAATCGCGCGAGAAGAAATCCGGTTCTACAACAGTAACCGCCGAGCAAATGCGAATGGCGGGAGCGCTTGCTGCGGAGCGCTTGGAAAACCGAAGTTCTCCACAACCGCCTAGAACGGGCGGATCTGATTCGGAGCCCAGTGCCACGGAATTGCCGACTGTTACTGCAACCCCGAAGCCGGTCAAAAAGGAACCTCGCACCGGACAAACGAGCGTGCCGCGTCGGCCAAATCCACGAACTACAAAACCAGAGGCAATGGGCGCGATTCGGCCGACGATGATCGAATCCGGGAAACAGGAGCCAAGTGCTACTCCCCCGGCAAAAGCGCAAACTCCCGCGCCATGATCTAGAAAGGGGGTTGCTTCCGAGCAGAGACCTCGTTGCGGCGCCGCACTGCCGCGAAAGCCGTCGGGGGACAGCGCGGCGTATGGTCGAAGAAATGATCAGAGATTCTTCTCCCGCAGGTGCGGGATCAGAATGACAAGAGCGAAACAACGCGAGCAGATACAGCGTAGGCGTGCTGCCCCGATTCAGCCAACAGCAGATGACAGAAGAAAGGGCGACCGAAGCGCAAAATTTGTTGCGCGGCGGCCTTGCTAACTTATCATCTGTAGGCAGTCCCGACTGTGTCCTGCCGGATGCATCGGGAAAATTTTTTGCCCGTATCTAAATTCAATGGCGAACACAATTTTAATTGGGATGCAGTGGGGCGACGAGGGCAAGGGCAAGATCATCGACGTGCTTACTGCGCAGGCCGACATTGTTGTCCGCAGTCAGGGCGGCAACAATGCCGGGCACACGGTGATCTATCGCCGCGTGAAGTACGTTCTGCATTTAATTCCGTCCGGAATCCTTCGACGCGGCAAAGTTTGCGTGATTGGAAACGGGGTTGTTGTCGATCCGATCGCGCTGCTCGCCGAGATCGATGGTTTGCGCAAATTGGGAGTCAAAATCAATAAGAATTTGCTCATTAGTGATTGCGCTCATCTGGTCCTGCCTTATCACCGTATACTCGACGAGCAACGCGAATTGCGTCGAGGCCGCATTGGAACCACGAAGCGTGGGATCGGCCCAGCTTATGGCGACAAGGCGGCGCGCACTGGCCTGCGCATGTCCGACTTGATGCAGCCAATTGTGTTCTCAAAGAAGTTGCAAGCAAAGCTGATTGAGAACAACAGAATCCTTCAGGCCCTCGGTGCGAAGCCAATCAGTTTTCGGGAAGTAAACGAAAGCTATCTGGCAGCCGGCGAAAGGTTGCGCCCATTCGTGGCTAATACCGTGGTGTATCTTCACCGCGCGATCGAGCGCGGAAAGAAAATCCTGTTTGAAGGTGCGCAGGGAACATTCCTCGATATCGACCATGGCACCTATCCGTATGTGACTTCTTCGAACACAACAGCGGGCGGCGCCTGCACAGGCACCGGTGTGCCGCCCCGTCGGATGGACCGCGTGGTAGGCGTGATGAAGGCGTATTCCACGCGTGTTGGCGAGGGAGCGTTGCCGACCGAAGACGCGCAATTGACACAAATGCTTCATAACCTGGGGCGCGAGTTTGGTGCGACAACGGGGCGCAAGCGCCGCTGCGGCTGGTTCGACGCCGTCGCTACTCGTTATGCAGGGATGATCAATGGCATTGACGAGCTGGCTATTACCAACCTTGACGGACTTGATCACGTCGATCCGATTCGAGTTTGTGTTGGTTATCGGCTAAACGGAAAACCTCTTGATGTTCCGCCATGCGACGCCAGCCAACTGGCCAATTGCGAGCCAGTCTATGAGGAGATGCGCGGCTGGAGCACACCCACTCATTCTGCGCGAAAGTTTTCACAGCTTCCTTCGGCAGCGAGGAAATACGTCAAATACATCTCCGAATTAACCGGAGCAAAATTGTCCATGGTCAGCGTCGGGCCGGCACGCGGTGAGACAATCATTTTGTAAGCCGTACGCTTCAGAGTGAAAAACGTTCCCCGCCACATCGCGATTATCATGGATGGCAATGGCCGGTGGGCGAAAGGGCGCGGACTGCCGCGCATTAAGGGCCACGAAGCGGGCGCGCAGGCGGTTCGAGAATGCGTGGAAGGCTGTGGTGAATTAAAGGTGGAGTATCTCACCCTTTACGCTTTCTCTGCTGAAAACTGGCAGCGTCCAAAAACGGAGGTCATTGCGCTGATGCGTTTGCTGGAAAAATTTTTGAGGGAGAAGACGCCGGAATTGATCGAGAAAAATGTGCGTCTGCAGGCGATTGGGCGATTGACTGATTTGCCCGCGAGTTCGCAGCAACAACTGCACAAAACCATCGAGCAAACTGCTGGCAACACCGGTCTCACTCTTATCCTGGCCTTGAGCTACGGCGGCCGGCTCGAGATCATTGATGGCATCAAAAGTTTGCTTCGCGCGATTGAACTTGGTCACATCGATAGGGCAATGATCGACGTAGAAATGTTCAGCAAACATCTTTACACCCGCTACTATCCCGACCCGGATCTCCTTATTCGCACTTCCGGCGAAATGCGCCTGTCTAACTTCCTGCTTTGGCAGACTTCCTACACTGAGATGTACATCACGCCAAAGCTGTGGCCCGACTTCACTAAAAAGGATCTGGTCGCTGCCGTGGAAGAATTTGGGCGCCGCCAGCGTCGCTACGGAGTGGTGCAGTAACAGCTTTTCGCTCAACGGAGGTAGTGGCACTCCAAGTATACCTCGCTATTCTTCAGTTTGGATACGAAATGACATGAGATTTAAAGGTCAAGTGGCAATCGTCACCGGTGCGGGACGCGGGATCGGGCGCGCCATTGCGTTACGCTTCGCGAATGAGGGCGCGCATGTAGCGTGTGTGAGCCGAACGGAAGAAAACGTAAGGACGGTCGCGGACGAAATTAACGGTCTTCGAGCGGATGCGGCGAGGGCTTACGCGGTCGATGTCGCAGATCATGCGGCCGTCCAGAAAATCGGTGCTCGAATTCTTGAGGACTTTAAAAGGGTCGACGTGCTTGTTAACAACGCCGGTGTGACGCGCGATGCCCTTGCCATGCGGATGTCGCTGGAAGATTGGGATACGGTCATCAACACAAACTTGCGCGGCGCGTTCAGTTTTAGTCACGCGGTTGTTCGCGCCATGACCAAACAACGCAGCGGTCGCATCATTAACATCAGCTCGGTGATCGGATTGATGGGGAATGCCGGGCAGACAAATTACGCCGCCAGCAAGGCAGGCTTGATCGGCCTTACCAAATCGTTGGCGCGTGAGGTGGCGAGTCGCAATATCACTGTTAACGCAGTGGCGCCGGGATTTGTTCTCACGGACATGACTGCCGGGCTTTCAGACGAAGTCAAAAATACCATTCACGCGAAGATCCCGCTGGGAAGAACCGGCACGCCCGATGAGATTGCCAGCGCAGTGGCGTTTCTTGCATCCGCCGAAGCGGGCTACATCACTGGCCAGGTGCTGTGCGTCGATGGCGGAATCGTGATGTAGGAGTTGTAGCCACGGCTCTGTGAGCCGTTTTTTGTGCGAATTAATGTGACCGCCCGCAGGGCGGTGGCTACAGCAGGCTGACATGCGGATTGCGGAATTGTGATGTGATGTTCGTTTTGGAGTGCGGCGACATGTCGCCGCTTTGAAAGCGCGGACATGTCTGCGCAGTCCAAAATTCAACCGATCACGCGCGCTCCAAAATGATAATGCGTCCCTCTGCTATAGGAACGTTGGCTGCCGAGATGAGGAATTCATACACCGTGTTGGCGCGGTCGCCGAATAGACGCGTCGCGCAAACCCGAAGGGACAAATGGATTTGATCCAATCGTGTTACATTTAGCCGTCCATCCCGCAACGCAGCCAGATAGCCAGGAGCCGCAGTTGTACCGACCGAGCGGGCTCGCAGACCTCCATGCACTGCCGCAGCTTGCGCGCCGTATTCGAAAGCATGCAAAGCTGACAAGCGTCCTTCGCGGCGCAAGGGGTTAACCGGATCGCGGTGGGTATTGGTAATGCACACAATGGATTGGTCGTCCCACTGCGCGACCTCGTCCAAGAGACACATCAGACCGGAGTGGGGGATCAGTGTCCGAATTTCCGCTTTGTTAATAGGCGGGTCGTTAGCCATTAGGCAGACACTTCGGCAAGGGATTCATGTCACAGAAAGCGATGCGAAGACGCATCGCACTCCCAAGGCACTTCGTGCGAGATCTACCGAAGACGGTTGTTCCGTTTCGCGCGAGCTTTTGGAGTGCGTGCGCGTCCTCGCGTCGCTTTTAACAGCGCTCCTTTTCGTCCGCCGCGTCATGATCTTATGGTTGTTGCGCTCTTTTGAGAAACTTATTGGTCCCAAAAGGGGTAAAAGTTAAACCAGTTATAAGGCGCAAGACGCGCATAATGCTCGAGTCGCTCGGCGTAGCGTTGCATCCAGAGTTGGGTCTCCTCGGCGCGACGATCCCGCTCCAAAACGATCACGTCGGCGAAATGTTCGAAATAAATTTCATAGCGGTTCCCGCCACGATAGAGCCCGAAAAACAAAATAACAGGGCAACGCATCATGGCAGCAAGGAGGATCGGGCCCGCTGGGAAGGTAGCCGGCGCACCCAGGAATTGACATTGAGTTGTCTTGTCCCCACCGAAGACGCGGTCGCCCAACATGCCGACGAAATAACCATTGTCTAAACTCTCCTTGACCCGTATCAAGGTATCCGGTCGATCGGGAGCGATTACCGTTCCAGCAATCTTGGGATTAAGCGCGTCGAAAAAGCGCGTGATGTTTTGGTTGTGCACGGTGTCCATCAACACCTTCAGTGGAAAGCCTCGCTGCATTACTCCTAACGCGCGTAACACCTCGAAGCTGCCCAGGTGCGAGCCTAACAGGATGCTGCCTTTGCCAGTTTCGATCTGGCGCTGCAAGATTTCCTTCCCATGAACCGTAACTCGAAAGCGCTCGAACTCACCGCGCAGCAGATAAACGCGATCCAGAATTGTCGCGGCGAAGCAATGAAAATGGCGGAAGACATGCCAACAGCGGGCTGAACTGCCGCGTACGCGCTTCAAGTATTGGTAAGATATCCGGCGTGCAGCACGTGCTGTAATCAAAAAATAAAGCGTGACCGGGTACAGCAGCAGCCTTGCTGCCGACCGCCCAATATGCACCGCGATCCACGCGATCACACGCAGCGAAGCTGGCGTGCCGCGTTCGGGCAACGTCGTCCAGCGATCTGCCTCTGAAGCTTTAGTCCCGAGAACTTGCGGGATCATTTGCCGTTCCGATATTTTGTCCAGAAATCGCGCCGGTGAAAAAATGCGGATAAATCTCGCGAATCCGCTCGATGTCCGGGGCCACTTTTGCCTGCGTGAAGCCCGCGCGCGAAAAAGCGCGGCGCCACTGCTCCGCAGTTAGAAAGCCAGGATTCGGGCGAACTTCTGGATCGATCTCGACGTTTGTGAAACTGTCCAGAATCTGAAACATCAATTCCGGATAAATGGGTTGATTATCGTAAGGCCGCACGCATTCGCCGATCACAAGCCAACCATCAGCAGCCAAAGCCGAGCGGGCCTCACTCAAGCTAAACAAGAGATTCTTGGAGATATGCATCACATTAACCGCATACACGAGATCGAATTCTTCCGAAGCGATTCCTTGACTCTTCCACGGCAAATCGAGGTCCAGAGGGGCCCATTCCAGCGGCAGATTGGGATACTTCGCTGTCAGTTTACGTTGATTACAGCGCCGGAAATACGCGTTAGGCTCTGTAATGCGATAGCGTTCCACCCGTGGCAAGAGGTCGCGTTCAGCAAGTAACTGCAGCAAAATTTCGCTGGCGCTACCGGTGCCGGCGCCGAGTTCTAAAATCCGCAGCGTGCGGTGAGTGGAAACGTGATCAACAGCCAGAACGGCTCCCACCCAATTGTTCACCGCGTAGGTCAAATTGTCGTTGTGAAAATAATTCAGCCACAGCGGTACTCCCTGTGGCCCGAGCAGATTGTGATCACCATCTTGCCGTCCAGTGGCAACCGCCGCATATAGGCTTGCGGCGTGATCTAACAAATCCAGGGTCGCCGCGTTGGCAGGATCAATCCTGAGACCTATCGCGCGCAGCGCCTTGAGATCGGGCTCCCACAGCGTGTCTCGCAAGTGATAACAACGACTTTCTCCGTTGTTGCGTGCCTGCGCGCAGCCACTTTCCACTAGGCGCTCCAACATCCAGCGTAAGGCGAACTTGAACCGCGGCTGAAAAGAGAGCACGCCACAAAGTTCATCGGCTGATCGCCAGCCGTCGAGTTGATCTACGAGATTCAACTGGCGCGATAGATCAACAGCCAGTTCGACGCTGTAACGCTCCATCAGTTCAATGCTTTGATACAAGCGTTCGCTGAACACCGCCGGTGGGAATTGCTGGAGACACTGCGCCAGGCGCGGATCGCTTGGCCGCGTTTCAAATTCATGCGCGTCAAATGATAGCGCGTTCACGAAATCACTCTGTCTCCCAAAAAACTTCAAGTCGACCTTCAACTATTATTTGGTCCGCGATGCGGCAGGAAAAGTTGACTTCGCCCGCATCATCATCCTCGGTCGAAAAATAGATGTTAAATAGCTGCCCGGGCTTGAGCGGCACGAGAAACTTTACGGTTCGTATGCCCATGAGGTGACAACCTTGTCGCCACTCATCCAATGCTCCGACTATTTCATCGAGGATAACAACGCCCGGCACAAGAGGTCTATCTGGAAAATGTCCCGGCAAGCTGGGATGATCAGCGCGAATCGCGCGGCTAACTTCAAAGGTCATTCGCGAACGTTGCGTCCTCCATCGGGTCAGGCCACCGAGTGAATCGTTGGCTACTGCCTGCTGTATCCAGCCAGCGTCTTTCAGACGCGTCACCCATCTGATTCACCATTTGTCCCTGTAAATGAGACCAAGCCAGAACGCTTTTGTGCTTTTGGAAGCGCGGAATCTCGAAGTGATCGCGAAAGTTTCTCGCCACTGAGGGGGGATAAGCCAAATCGCTGACAATACGGCGCGAACGCACTGAGGACTTCCTCCGCAGAGGAACCAAATTGCGATAGATGATATCGATGATTCCCAGGTTGCCTCTCTGCGTGGCTTGCGACCAAGGTGCGCATGCGCTGCTCTGCCTGTTTCGACAAGGACCAGCCAAAATAGTCGTAGATTCGCCTGATTGCGGCGATGGGGTCGCGCGAAATTTCGTAAAATTCGACGTCGCAAATGCGGGTGCTGGCCAGTCGATCGCGTTCATTCAGAAATTTGTCCATAGTTTCGGACCAGTAATGGATTGCTTCCCGGCAGACCGTAAACGGATCGACGGAATCGCTAAAAGCGCTACGAAGAATAGTCACCAGACTTGATACCGAAGCCATCGCATCGATCGGCGTTCGGTGCGTCTGCACAAACAGCGCATCCGGATAAACGGACAGCAATGCCGGCATGGAGGACATGTGAGTAGGCGCTTTCAATATCCAACGGCGGGCAGCTCGGCGAAACTGCAGATGCTGAAGAAACCGGCGATGATATTCGTATGCGGGCCGCAAATCCTGCTGGAAAAACCAGGCACGATATGATGGCACATAGTACATCGCATCGAACTGATCACTCATGAACGTGGGGGTCATAAGACTGATGCACTCCTGCGGAACTTCTGCACCCACCGCATGCACGTAGCGAAAACCAGGTGCGAGCCAATCAAAGAACTTACAATTCCTGGTCGCGCGCTGAATTCGGCGTTTCTCATCGGCAACAGTAGGCGGAGATGGCGACCTCACTTCCCACATGAGTGGACATCGATGCTCCGGATCCGCGGCGAGCAGACTATGCAACAGGGTCGTACCACTGCGAGGCAACCCTACAATAAAGAGCGGTTCGCGGATTTCCTGCTGTGCGATGTTGGGATAAAGCTGCCGGTCCCTCTCCATTTGCAAGCGCGAGCACAGTGTCTGCAAGACATCGGTCCTGAGAGCGATTTTTCCGATCAGGTTCAGCCGTGCCTCGCGCTGGCAAGACTCGAGCAAGCGCGAAAGCGCTTCAAAAAAGTCGCCTTCGCCGAAGTCATCGAGGCGGCAGCGTCGCTTTGCGGTCTCGATTAAATCAACGGCAAGCGCTGGGGCGTGTGGACTTCGCTTTTTTTCCAGTAGTGCGCCACAGCCATTGAGGAGCCGAACAGGCAGGAGGGGACGCATTTGCTGAAGAGTAGTGGCATCGGTTTTCATTCGGTAAGGAGTCCAATAGTCGCAGCTGTGGCGTTGGATTGCTATTGGACTTAAGGGCTATGGAAACGAGGCGCGTGGACAGAAGTCAAGCAGGTATCTATTTCGCGCCGAAGGCGCGGTGTTCATGTCAAAGCCTGGGGCATCGCCCCAGGATTATGGAAATCTGAAAACACGAGCGCTGAAAGCGCGATTCACTTTGGGTTGCATTCGAATCCACCTGCAGTTGAATCGCGCTTTCAGCGCTCGTTTTCGTGGGGACCTGTACTCCTGGGGCGATGCCCCAGGTTCGTGTGAGATAGCGCCTTTGGCGCTAAACAGAAAACTCAATCAACGAACACAAGCGATCGGTTGCGCACGGTGAGCAATCGTACCATCATCTCCCTATGCAAACGGAGAAAGCTACATTCGGCGCAGGCTGTTTCTGGGGAGTGGAAGAAACTTTCCGCAATTTAAAGGGCGTCGTGTCCACAGCTGTCGGCTACGCAGGTGGGACAAAAGAGAATCCGTCGTATGAAGATGTTTGCACCGACAGAACTGGCCACGCCGAGGTGGTGGAAGTCGAATTCGACCCGTCACGGATCAGTTACGACGAAATTCTGGATGTTTTTTGGTCAAACCATAATCCGACAACCTTGAACCGGCAGGGACCGGATATGGGAACGCAATATCGCTCGGTGATCTTTTATCATTCGCACGAGCAACAAGCGGAAGCCATGGCTTCAAAAGAAAGGCTGGCAAAAAGTGGTCGATTCAATCGGCCGGTGGTAACGCAAATCGAACCAGCACCGAAGTTCTGGCCCGCCGAAGAATATCATCAGCGTTATTTGCAAAAGCGCGGCCAGTCGCATTGCGCGATTTGAGGCAACGAGAGAAAAAACACCGG
>JBGPNR010000037.1:0-10633 GCA_041487635.1 Candidatus Udaeobacter sp.
ATAGCGCTACTGTTCCGCGCAATATTTCCACGGCGTAGCCGCCCACGCGGACATTGCTGACGCGTTCGCCATCGCGGGTTGCTCGCACATACATCTCGCTTGGACGACGGCAATCGATGCCCTGGCGAATTAGCACCTGCTCGTCAGTGTTTGCGACTCCGTGTTGGACCATCCAACTGGCGGCGCAGCCGGCCGCCGATCCTGTGGCAGGATCTTCGCCGCCGTAAAAAAACATTCGAGCTTGAGCTTCAATCCTGCCTTCGCGCCGTTCGGGACATAGAAAGTAAAAAAAGTTGGCGCCGGTATTCTTCAGAAATTCCGCTGCCTGTGCGTAAGTAAACTTCAAATCGGACAGTGTCTGTTGATTGCGGAATGGCACGATCGTAAAGGTCAATCCTGTCGAGACCAGCTGTATTGGCAATTCTGAGGCAATCTCGTCAACAGCGATTCCAATAACGCGAGCGACCTCTTCTGGCGAAAGCGTAGATCCGAATTGGGGATCGCGTTGACGCATCTCGCCGAATACCTGTCCATCCACGCGTTCATGACCGGCATTGTCCGAATTCGCAGTGAAGCGCACGGGAATTTTCCCAGCTTTCAAATCAAGTGTGATCTGGTCGGATTTCGTTGAATTGAAACGCGACTCAGACGCATATAAGTGCAGCGCTGTCCCGAGTGTCGGGTGTCCGGCAAAGGGCAACTCCTGCTCGACCGTGAAGATGCGGACTTTCTTTCCTTCCCGAGCTTCAGTGGCGGGATCGCGGGGCAGAATGAAAGTCGTCTCCGAAAGGTTCATCTCCCGCGCCAGCGCTTGCATCTCGCCATCATTTAATCCTCGACCATCTGTGAAGATAGCCAGCGGATTACCCGCGAGCGGCTTCTGCGTGAAGACGTCAACCTGAACGAATTCGTAAGCACGGCCCGGCATGAGAAACCTTCAAAGTGATTATTACGGATGATGCAAACTAGACATTGCGCCGCCAATTAGTCCGGCGAACACCGTCATAACAAGTAGCCAAAAAACAACAATGAATGGCAAAAAGCAGCAAGCGACGATGAAACCTGCTGCCATCTCTGCGTACGGCCCTTCTTCGCGGCCAGCGATTTTCAAATGAAACGATCTCACACCTTACGCAGCGGTCTCTTTGCCCGAGTAGCGCGCCCACTTCCGTTTGAATTCTGCGGGCGTCATTGCATTAAGCTAACGAAACTTTTTGCGAGAATAGCGATAAGTTCGCGTCAGCCTTACCCAATGTCGCTGCGACTCGCACGAACCTAACCGGCTACGGCGAACTGCATTTCGCCCGCCTGCTCAACCACCTTCGAAGCTCGCAGAATTTCAAAACCGACCACGCCGCCGTCATAGCCGAAATCGGCAATTACGCCGGGACGAATCTCGTCACTTTCCTTCACGCGCGCGTCGCGGAGCGTGATCGTGAGCGTGTCTGTTTCTTTATCGTACTCAGCCTTCATGCGTCGCCTTCATATTTCCTGAACCTGGAGGTTTTGTAAAGCGTCACTACGACCCGTTCCGTACCGGTCTCTTCTACCACCACACGCAAGAGCATCTCAGTCTCGAGAACCTCGTCAAAATATCGCCGCATGAAAATCGAACGCAGCCCTTCTCCTGGAACAATGGAATACGGTTGCCTGATAGTCTGCTCCACTTCGCCTTCATCCACCTCGCGTTTGGCTGCTTTCTTGCGCGTGGGCTGACCAGCGGATCGGTTTCATTTGCGGCACAGCAATTCTTCACACGAAACATCACTTGTCACGCCGTACTGATAGTTGAACGCGTCGTGTTACTCCCCCCCAAGACAGGGCCATTCATTCAAATCAACGAAGTTGCACTAACGACAAGAAGGTTGCGCGTCTTCGTGTCGCGAAATACGCTGATCTGCGATGTCCGACCGAGGCTGTTCTCATCTCGATGCGATCGAGTCAATCAAGCAGCCGCAACGCCGCGAATGCGAAGAATGCGTGAAGATCGGTGCGTACTGGGTTCATCTGCGGACCTGCCAGACATGTGGAGTCACGCTCTGTTGCGACAGCTCGCCAAACCATCATGCGAGCAAACACGCGCACGCGAGCGGGCATCCGGTGATCGCCTCCGCGCAGCCCGGTGAGCGCTGGTTATACTGTTATCCGGATGATGCCTTCGCCGAGTATTGAGCTTCGGCGGTTCGTATATCGATCGTGCCGGCTAAAGCGATTTCATAAATGTTGTAGCCACCGGTTCGCCGCAGGACGAATCCGTCCAGTGTGCGGACCTGTGGCCGGTCCACCGCGGCGCTGCTCTTTTACACTGGGAAGACGGCCCACCGCCGCAGTCGCGGGGCAGGCAGGGCCGTGGCTACAGGCGGCTATTCACTCTAGATTGCGAACGCAGAATGCCGCGTGTCCCTCAGTTTTCGGTTACGTATGCTGCTCTATAAATTTTCGGATCTGCGGCGCCGGCATCGCCCCGGCTTGACGCGCCACTTCCATGCCGTTCTCGAACAACACCATGGTTGGGATCGCATTGACACGAAAACGAGCGGCCAGGCTGGGAACCTCTTCGGTGTTTACCTTTGCCAGAACGAATTGACCGGCTGTTTCCTGCGCCACTTTCCGGAACTCCGGCGCAACCATTTTGCATGGGCCGCACCACGGCGCCCAGAAATCGACTAGCACAGGCAATTTTGAACGACTAATGAGCGCGTCGAACACGAGATCGCTTCGCGCATCCACCGGCTCACTTAATGGCGGCAGCTCGTTCTTGCACTGTGCGCAATGAAAAATTTGTCCAAGCCCTTCGTATCGCATCCGATTACGCCGCCCGCACTTTGGACAATTCAACAAGATCCCCCGATCATCGAGTTCGCTCATTCTAATTAGATAACGCATCCGGCTCCCGGCGAGGCCGCGTCGGTAACCATTCAAATTGAGTGGCGCGTAGGGAGATCGGGACAGTCTGAACGCTTCGAATACGCGTCACCTCGTCAAAAGTCGCGACGTCTCAGAAGAAGAACGAACGTGATGTAGTGCGTCACTAACAATAACGGGACCCAAAAAGCCGGAATCCAGTACGATGGTCCCATTGCAACCGGCGCGTTGTAAATTGTGGCAAGGATGATTGCCACGAGCAGGTCAATCGTACCGAGAACGTTGAAAACCCACACTGCCGGTTTGGCAAAGGAAGAACGGCGCAACACGATCGGGATCGTTGCGAGCGCTATTATCGCCGTTAGCAGATCGCCGAAAGCTGCTGGATAGGCAAACTCAGGCGGCAATCCGGGATAAGTTGCGCCACGGGTTAGAAACATCATCCCCAAATGGCGCGTCGAATGTAAAAGCAGAATCGGAATGAGAATCTGCTGCGGCCGAAGCCGTGGAAGTTGAGGCCACAAGTAGAGCCGCGCCGCGAGATAGAAGATCGCGGTGTTTGCCACGACGTTTAGTGGCAGGATACGGTCAAAGATAGCAGGCATGGCCTCATCATGAGCTCGTTCGGTCACAAAAAGCGAGCACATAGACTGCGCATTTTCATGTGTGAGCTATGGTGGTTAGAGTATTGTCGTGTCGGGGCGAAATCTCGTTATGAGCGGTTTCTTCGAAGAGTTGCAGAGGCGAAAAGTCTATCGGGTCGCAGCCGCCTACATCATCGCAGCAGGATTTATCATTCAGATTGGTTCGGCGGTGTTTCCGGCGTGGGAATTGCCAAACTGGACGCTGCGTCTTGTGATCGTACTTTTGCTGATCGGGTTCCCGATTGCACTTATCCTTGCCTGGGCCTATGACGTTACGCCGCAAGGAATTCAGGCCACGCCAAGAGTTCCGGGAGCGCATCGCCGCCGCAATATTATTCTCCTCGTCGCCGCCGGCGCGATAATTTCTACCGCTGCGGGATTTTTTCTCTTGCCGCGCGCCTCGGCGCGCAAGATCGACAAATCGGTGGCGGTGCTGCCCTTTCAAAATCTGACCGATGAAAAGGCAAACGCGTACTTCGCCGAGGGCATCCAGAATGAGATTCTGACGAAATTAGCGACGGTTCGGGATCTCAAAGTCATTTCGCGAACCTCGACGGCGAAGTATCAGAGCAAGCCGGACAACTTAAAGACAGTCGCGCAAGAGCTCGGCGTTTCCACTATCCTCGAGGGGACGGTGCAGAGAGCTGGCGACAAAGTTCGGGTGAATGTGCAGTTGATCGATGCCCGCGCTGATACGCATCTTTGGGCGAAAAGTTATGATCGTGACTTTAAGGATTTATTAACAGTTGAGAGCGAGGTAGCAGCGCAAATCGCGGACGCCTTGAAGGCGAATCTCTCGCCGAGCGAATCGCATGTCCTGGCCGCGGCGCGGACAGAGAATACGGAAGCTTATGATCTTTTCCTACGCGGTCAGTATGAGTTTCACCAGGCAGAGAGCAGTCTGGCCGCAGACGCCTACGATCGTGCCGACGCGTTTTACCGCCAGGCGCTGGCACGCGATCCAAACTTTGCCGAGGCCGCCGCGGAGCTCGCACGCAATCGACTATCGCGACACTGGTTCATCTCTCCTTTAGCACCAACGGGATTAGAGGAGGTGAAGTCGCTCATTGACCGCGCTCTGGCGCTCGCCCCAAATTCTCCGGAAGCGCACTTTGCGCTGGGATTATTCTTTTATTGGGGTCATCGCCAATACGAGAACGCGCTGGCAGAGTTCAACCGCACGCTGGAATTGCAACCTAACAACGCTGACGCGCGGGCGTTCAGCGCTTGGGTTTATCGCCGGCGCGGTGAATGGGAGCGCTCGCTGGCCGATTCTCAACGAGCAGAGGAACTCGACCCGCGCGACGCCAGTATCCCAAGCAATATTGGAGTGACCTACAATGTATTGCGTCTCTGGAAGGATGCGGAGCGAGCCGAATTGCGAGCTCTCGCCATCGATCCGCACAACACGCAGGCAGCGATGTTCCTTGTCTTGACTCGCCTCACCACGACGGGCGATGTCGACTCGGCCCGGCGAGCACTCGATGATTTTCCAGAGGTGATCAAAGGCATCCCCGGCGGCGCCGGCGGCCCCCGTGGTGCTACCGGAGCCGGCGACATTAGTGCAGTCATTGGCTGGCCGGCTTACCTCGACGTGACGGAAAGACGTTTCACCGATGCTTTTCAAGCTGTCGAGAAGAGGGTGGTCAACGACGATCGCGCGCATCTTCAACAGCTTGCCGGGCGTGTCGCCATTCGCGTGCTGGCGGGAGAGCCCGAGGCAGCCAAATCAATGGGAGAAGAAGCGCTGCCGTTACTCGAGGCCAGATTCAGAGAGCGACCGGATGACACTTTCGCGATGACGGAGCTAGCTTGGGTTTACCTCGCCCTGGGACGCAATGCCGATGCGCTGCGCCTTTCTAGACAAGCGGCGGATACAATCTCCATCGAAAAGGATGCTCTGGCCGGCGCAAGTTTCCAGATCGGGCTCGCGCAAATCGAGGCACGTGCGGGCGCACCCGAGGAAGCCATTAAGAGGCTTCGACGTTTGCTCTCAATCCCGGCGGGCGGAGCGTCCATCGCTGCTTTGAAGATTGACCCGGTCTGGGATCCGATCCGTAACCGTCCTGATTTCCAGCAGCTGCTCTCAGGTCAGGAGCAAATCGGACCTAACAAGTGACAGGGAGTGGATCTTCGGAACTTCTCTGCCGAACTAAAGCGACGCGCATTGACCGACTGATACAATCAAAGAGCGAAACCGAAGATTACGACAGGTAAACTCAACTAAAGCCACTCGCTAGCCGAAGGTATTTAAGTCTAAGGGTCGGTAAGACCTTCTCCGGAAGGGACAGATTAGACTAGGGGCGCCAGTCGCGGTAAGCATCGTACGCGCGCAGGGCGAGACTAGTTCGGGCTTTGCTATGCCGGTCAATCTGTTCGGCGAGCCACTGAAACCATTCCCAATTTTTTTTCGAACCTGCGCGCTCACGTTCGTATTCAACGTAGCCGTGCAAATTGCGCCAAGCGATGCGCACTGTGCCGCCCAGTAGTTCGTCGACTACGTTCAACGGAACCATGCGCGCGAACACCGCATAGCCCAGAGATTCGAGAATGCAAGCTATGGATTGGACGGCTTGAAAAAGACGTGGATCGGCCTCGATTTGTGAGGCAGTCGTGCCCTCGGAAATTGCCTGCACAAGGGTCATCGATTGCATCCACGCCGGCGTTAAAATCGCCTGGACAGCTACGAAGGCTGCACGCTCCTCGCGCTCCTGGCGAGCGTGCCGCATCTCGATCAATCCAAAAACGACAGCCGTCAATACCGTGAGGGCCGTCGCAATGTTTGCAACAGTCGAAAGATCCACTGCAGCAATTTGCTCAAACGCCTCGTTTGATGTCACGCAAATTTGCTCTCACACGATACGTGGAAGGTTCGACACGAGTTGCGCGGGCTCACCATTCTTTAAAATCGCGCGCGGGGTTGTGCGTTTCGACCACGTTGCCGGTCGCATCGATTGCGACGAACATGGATCTAAGCGCCGACCGCATCCGTAATCGTATCCTGCGGCGACTCAACGATAAGACGAACCTAGCTGTCAATGACTCAGCACCGTCGAACTGAGTGATGAGACAATAGGATTTCCTCCATGCAGAGCGTAAAGTTGCCCGAGCTCGCCATAGACGAGTCGAGGTTTTGGGCGATTGTCCATCCAGCAGAATCTGACCTGATATGACCGCCTTCTTTGAGGAGTTGCAACGTCGAAAGGTCTATCGCGTCGCCGCAGCTTACATCATCGCTGCGGGATTCATAATTCAAATCGGGTCAGCAGTTTTTCCGGCCTGGGAATTGCCAAACTGGACGCTGCGTCTTGTGATCGTACTTTTGCTGGCTGGTTTTCCGGTCGCCCTGATTCTGGCTTGGGCTTACGATGTGACGCCGCAAGGCATTCAGGCCACGCCCGCTCCACCTGGAACACACCGACGACGAAATGTTATTGCTCTTACTGCAATCGGGCTCGCGATTTCTGCGGTCGCCGGATTTTTTCTGTTCCCTCGCGCTTCCGGGCGCGGCATCGAGAAGTCGATTGCCGTCCTGCCCTTTCAGAATCTGAGCGATGAAACGGAGAACGCACATTTCGCCGACGGCATACAGGATGATATCCTGACGAATCTTTCAAAAATCGGGGATTTGAAAGTCATCTCGCGCATGTCAGTGATGTCCTATCGCGGCGATGCCCTGCGCAACGCCCGCGAAATCGGGAAGGCGCTCGGCGTGGCTACACTTCTGGAAGGCAGCGTGCGGCGGGCTGGCAATCGCGTCCGAGTGAGTGTGCAGTTGATCAACGCCAACAATGATGAGCATATTTGGGCGGAAGATTACGACCGCGATTTGACCGACGTCTTTGCGATTCAAACCGACCTCGCGCAAAAAATTGCCTCGTCCCTCCAAGCGAAGCTCTCCCCGAACGAAAAAGCACGGCTTGATCAGCGGCCAACCCAAAATCCTGATGCCTATTTGCTCTTTCTTCAGGCACACGATTACGCCAATCGAATGGACATGTTTCACGACACATCTTTAAAGGCGGTGCCGCTTTTCGAACAAGCCATCAAGCTCGATCCGAACTTTGCTCTGGCGTTTGCAGGTCTTTCGATGGCGGAGAGCTGGTTATACCACAGCTCTGATCCTGTGCCGGCTCGGCGGGAGAAAGCGCGTCTCAACGCGGACGAAGCGCTGCGATTACAACCAGATCTGCCCGAGGGCCATCTCGCGCTCGGATTCTCTTACTACTATGGCGATCGTGATTATCAGCGCGCCCTCGCCGAGTTTGAAATCGCGAAACGCGACCTGCCGAACGAAGCCCAAGCCTATATGGCCATCGGCGCTATTCAGCGACGTCAGGGCAAGTGGACGGAATCAACCGCGAATTTGGAAAAAGCAGCGGCGCTCGATCCGAAAAACGTAAGCGTACTGACCAACCTTGGTTACAGTTACATGGCTTTGCGCAATTTCGAAGCCGCCGACAAGATTTTTGATCGCCTCGCCGCTGCAGCCCCGCAGTCATTAGAGGCGGCTTTGTTGAAAGGAGGAGTGGCGGTACTTTGGAAAGGCGATCTTAGCGTGGCCGAAAAACAACTTTCTTCAGTTCCGCCGGAAACCGACCCGGGTGGGCTGATGACTTGGGTGCGGGTTTGGTGCCTGACGCTAGAGCGGAAGTTTCCCGAGGCCCTTCAGGTCTTACAAAAATTTCGCGGTGAAACAATGTTTACTACCACTACCGCGCCATCCCCAAAGGCTTTCGTGGAAGGCATGATTCACCTGCTGCAAGGCGATAATGCCAGGGCGCAGGCAGAATTCGAGCGCGCCCGCGTGATTTCGGAAAAGTCGCTGCAGGAAGTTCCGGAAGACCCTGCTAGACACGCGCAGCATGGACTTATTCTTGCGGCATTAGGTCGAAAACAGGAGGCGATCGCCGAAGGCAAGCGTGCGGTCGAATTGTTACCTGAATCCCAAGACGCCTTTGAAGGGCCGCAAGGAACAGCCGCGCTCGCCGAGATTTATGCCTGGACTGGTGAATCTGATGAAGCATTTCGCTTGCTCGATCATTTGCTTGCAGTCCCCAACGGTCTCACCGTCCCGATGTTCAAGCTCGATCCCGCCTGGGATCCGCTGCGCAAAGATCCTCGCTTCCAAGCGTTGATCGACAAATACGCAGCCAACCGCTAACGCGACTTTTTAATACGGAGACGATTTTGTGACGTCCTCCGAAAGCGATCCGGCCTTCGCAACGCGTAAATCTCAATCGGCACGCGGCAAGAATTCTTCGCGGACGATTTTTCCGTCCTTCACCGTGTAGACGCCGACTTCGGATAATTTTCGCCGTTGTTTCGAATTCTTGTCGGTAACGTCCGCATCGTATTGTACGACGAATCGGTCGTGGCCTACGAATGGGTCATGGGCATCGAAGCTGTGGATTTCCATCGCGTTGACCCACCAATCGATTTTGCCGCGAACGCCTTCCTTTCCCCGGGTTTCCGGTGAACCGCCGCCGGCGCTGTATGCTTCCACGCTGACGACGTTGTCATCGTAAAGTGTGTCGAGCGCTTCGTACCATGCCTGTTTGCGAACCAATCCACCACTTTCTTTGCAACTTGTTCAGTGTTCATGTTTCTCTCCTAGCCTTCGTTTTACTTGCTGACAAATTCGTCCAGGCGTTTCACAGAGCGGAGCCGCGGGGACGCGAGCGACACAGACGGGAAGCCCGAAGGGCGAAGCTCGCGGGAGCGAGCAAGTCAAACGCCCTACAATAAAAATGTTCCTGCAGTTCATCGACCACGCTGTTCCAGCCATCATTGTGACGATCGGTTTATAGAAGCCGATCGATCGCGCCTGCCGCCACAATGATGGGCCACGCCGAAAGCGCAAGAAGCGCCCCGAAGAGCAACGCTTCGACCGCAAATTCAAAGTGATTCTCGCTTGCGAAAAAATCTCGAGCAAATTCGAGGGCAAATCGTCCTCGTCTTGTCCGAGCTCGTTTTTCTTTCGAAACATTCCGTTTAATTGTGATTACACGCATGTTTCAGCGTAATCACTCGCTGTTTTGTGTCAGGTTACGAATTGTCAAAAGCGCGTAACAAGCAGATGACAACTCCAACCAGTGAAGCCTGATCAATGACAAATGACGAAGGACGAAGGAGTGACGAACAAGGAATCGCAGTGTGATTTAGACCTGCTGATTTCGGGTCGTCATTCGCGCTTCGACATTAATTCGACATTCGTCATTTGGGTTTCGTCATTTAGTCCCGATGGCGCTACAGGCACTTTTCTTTGCGTGGAGGCGGACAGGGGAAGGTAATTGAGCATGGAAAGAATACCATCGTCGCCCTCTACAAGCGCCGTGCAGCTCTCGACCCAATCGCCACAGTTATAATAAGTGACCTTGCCGAATTCACGGATCGCCGCGCTATGGATATGCCCGCAGAGCACTGCGTCCACATCATAGCGGTCCGCATAATGCGCCACAGCAGCTTCGAATTTTCCGATAAAGCTCACCGCGTCTTTCACGCGTTGCTTGGCATAAGCGCTGAGCGACCAGTACCCCAGACGGAAGCGGCGCCTGAAGAAATTAATTAGGGGATTGAGCGAGAGCAAAAATTGATAACCAAGGTCGCCGGCGAATGCGAGCCATCTCATCCGGCCGCTGCCGGACACCACCACATCCAGTTCGTGGCCATGAATGATTAAAATGCGTTCCCCTGAGGCGGTCACGTGAATCGCCCGCTGTTTGATCTCGATGTTGCCGTAGGCCCCACAGAAGTCGGTCACCAACTCGTCGTGATTTCCCGGGATGTAGACCACATGCGTCCCTTTGCGGGCTTTGCGCAGAATTTTTTGGATCACGTCGTTGTGTTGTTGCGGCCAGTAAATTCCGCGACGCAGCGACCAAATATCGATCAGGTCACCCACGACGTAGAGCGTATCGAAATCGTTCTCGCGCAGAAAATCGAGCAGCGCAGCGGCGTTGCAGCCGCGCGTACCAAGGTGCGCATCGGAGATCCACGCGGTCGGATAACGTCTCGGCGCCTGGAAGTCCTCAGCGGATTTGCCAAATGAGAATCGCTGTTGCGCCGCGAAAGGCCGCTCTGAACTCCTTCGAGGAAAAGTGAACGCCTGCATTCCGGCTTGA
>JBGPNR010000038.1:0-10595 GCA_041487635.1 Candidatus Udaeobacter sp.
AAGCTCGATCAAAGAATCCGGGGCACGAGCGTGACGTACGAAGACCTGTCCTTCAAATTTCTCTACTGGCCGACTGCGCGCGTCTTGGGCGAGGAAAAGGTTCGCACTCGCAATTGCTGGAAGCTTCAACTGCGCGCGCCCTCGCGCGAGTCGCAGTATTCAAATGTGTTGCTGTGGGTGGACAAGGCGAGCGGCGCGCTGATGCGGATGGAAGGCTACGATTGGAACGCGCAGCTCACGAAGCGCTTCGAAGTCGTGTCCGCGCAAAAAATCGAGGGCCGCTGGTTTCTGAAACAAATGCGCGTGGAAGAATTCCAGCCAGGCACGAATCACGTGCAGGCGAGGACGTATCTGGAAATTAAGAGGTAGAGACGCCGTGTCGCGGCGTCCACTCAATGAGTTGTGCCGGGAAAAGTCGTTAGGGGACCTGATGCTGGTCGGATTTTGCCCCGCTCACGACCAGCCTGCGGCCAAGGAATTCTTTGTCGTGCAATTCCTCCACGGCGCGTTTCGCTTCCTCGACGGTTTGCATCTGCACAAAGGCAAAACCCTTCGAGCGCTGGTTGTGCCGGTAACTTACGACCTCGGCATTTTGCACGTGCCCCACTCCGTTGAACAATTCAAACAGATCGCTCTCGGTAGCGTCGAACGACAAATTGCCAACGTACAGACGGGGCGAAGTGACTTCAATGCGCTCGGGTTTGCGCGACGGTCGCGAGGGCTGCGAACCATTGCGCGGCTGCGCTGCTGTTTTTCTTTTCTCCCCTCCGTTTCCGAAAAATTCGGCAACCCGTTGCCAGAATGTTTTTTTCTGCGTCTTCGCTGCTTCCTGGCGATCTCGAAAGCGTTCGTGATTTGCTCTGCGTCGGCCCCCCCCGCGCGAGCGGTGGGAGCGTCTTCCGGCTGAATAAGAGTTCATGTTTATCCTTAATTTTTGTCCAATGGTTAAAAGGGCGGAGCGCCCCGAAAAGGTTCGGGACACGGTCCACGGCGCGCGAATCATCAAGAGTCCAGTCAAACTGTTTGCAACCACTCTGCGACGCCGATGGAAACTCCGCCTCGTCGTGTCGGAAATGGACTTGTCTCACAGCGCATGCCGGCGCACTCAACCAACGAAACAGTGATGCCGCAATCGTTTGCAGCACCGGCTTAAGAAACCTGAATCGTCGTAGAAACCGGACGCTCGGAAGATCGAAGAAGATTCCCGACATCTCGGCCTGATTATGGCTTGCTTCCCGTGCGATTGCAAGTCAGGCCGATTGACTCGCTCTTCTACCTGCAACGACGCGTGGGTCATTCTGAGCGAAGCGAAGGACCTCTGAAAAGCTGATGGAACACACAAGTTAACTTGCATGTTGCAAACTTCTTAAGAGAGATCCGTCGCCATCTGCGCGGCTCGGGCTGGCGGATTAGCGAGTGATTTGATCGCGCAGGGAGTATGCGCGCGACTTGATGTATTCTCGGGGACGCTCGCCGCGAATCGGCCGCACAAAATATCGCAAATCGCGCCGGCTTAGTCTCGGTTCGTATCCGAATTCCGGCATGAGATCGCGGCAATGCCATTCTACCCACCCCACTTCGTCCTCCGAGAGTTCACCTTCCCACCGTGTCGCCGGTTCTGAGCTGATTTGCGAAAAGTTAATCCGCGCCGCGGAGTTACCCTTCCAGAACTGGCCCACTTTCGTCGGTGTCAACACGATGTCTCGGTTGAAGTCGATTTCCAGATAGGCGCAAACTTCTTCCATCATCCTGGCCGGCGCGTAGACTAATTTTTCATACGGCACCACAAAACCGGGAACCTCGCCGTCCCGCGCACGCCTGGCGAGCCGGGCAGCTACCCGCCAATGCGCGATCACGTAGTAAGTCGAGAACCGTCCTGTTTGTCTTGTCTTCTCCAGCGCGATTTGCGCCGCAAGAATGGCGCGTGGGTCGCGAATCGTGACCAGAATTTTTGCAGATGGAAAGCGCCTGTAAATCTCCGGAATGTGATTGCGATTGGCCGGGGTTTTTTCCACCCAGCGTGCTACCGTATCCAACGGCCGCTCGAGCGTCGCCGCATATGCTTTCACCATGAGCACAAGCAAATCTTCCTGCGCGTTTGCGGGATCAAATGCCGCACTCTCGAATGTGTCGAAAAACTTCTGGCGTGGGAATGTAGAGTAATTCCGCTTACCCCACTTGCACGGACCGCCGAACAGCACGTTAGAAAGCGATTGTTTCGTCAGGTCATCAAACTGCGCGCGGCGCCCGCGCGGCGCATATTTAGTGAGAACAGTAGGAAAATACGCGGTCTCTTCCGGCAACACGAGTAGCTCGGGATGGTTATCAAGCAGCGCAATCAAAAGCGTGGTGCCAGATTTCGCCTGACCGGCGACGAAACAGGCGCGCTGATCGAATGGCAATTTTGAAATCACAAGCGAGAAACTACAACATCTGTCAGCGAAATGAATAAAATGAAACGGACTGCAGAGGACTGCCCAACCTACCAACCCGCCAGCGTGGCTTTCGCTGGTAGGGCGCGTCACTCCGTGCGCGCCATTCTTTGGTTATGCAAAAACCAATCAATAAAATTCGGCAGCCCTTCACTCAATCGCGTGGTGGGCTTGTAGCCGAGTAATTTTCTTGCTTTCGAAATGTCTGCACAAGTCAGCGGCATATCGCCAGGTTGCTCCGGCAGCTGGTTAATTTTCGCCCTTTTCCCGAGCGCATTTTCGATCGCCACGATCAAGTCTTTGAGCTGAATCGTCTCGCTCTCACCAAGGTTGAAGATGTCGAAGAGCGGGCCTTCGTACTCGAGCGCAGCCATCGTTCCCTGAATCACGTCCTCAATGTAAGTATAATCGCGGCGCGTCGTGCCGTCCCCAAATTGATCGATGGGTTGCCCGGCGTAAATGCGACGGGTGAATTGATGAATGGCCAGATCCGGCCGTTGCCGCGGACCGTACACAGTGAAGTAACGAAGTGCCACTACACGAAGGTTGTAGAGATGTGAGTAAGTAGAGCAAAGAAATTCGCCTGCGACCTTCGTGGCGGCATACGGACTGATTGTCTGACTGAGATGTTCATCCTCGGAAAATGGGATCGCCTTCGAAGCTCCGTACACCGACGAGCTCGATGCAAAGATGAATCGTTCAATACCGGTTACGCGGGCCGCCTCGAGCAAATGGAGTGTCCCAGTGACATTTGTATCGTAATAGAGCCGGGGGTATTGAATAGAGGGCCGAACGCCTGCGCGCGCAGCCAGATGTGCGATGACGTCAACTTTCTCGCGGTGAAACAAATTTCGCACTGATTCGCTGTCGCGAAGATCGACGTGGTAAACGGTTACGTCCCTGGCGAAACCGGCAATGTTCTTGTGCTTGATCTGCGGATCGTAAAAATCGTTGAAGTCATCGAGGACGACCACATCGTGGCTGGCCGCGAGCAGCTTCTCGACAAGATGCGATCCAATAAAACCCGCGCCGCCTGTCACCAAGATTCGCATGTGCCCAAATTAGCTACAGAGCAGCAAGCACCAAATCCAAACATCCAAACTCCAGAGAAGCTCAAAGCGACAAGCTTCAAGGAGCGACGGCTTGGGCAGCCCCGAAAGCCTTCGGGGCTGGGAAGCCGTCACTCCTTGATTTCAGAAGTCGCGCCAGTGCGAAAGCAAATAAAACCAGTTTACGGCGAGTGCCGCGACAATGACTCCTCGCGCGTATTTCCTTTCAGCCTGACGAAACACGATTCGCAAGCGAGGCCCGCGCATTGCTAGCGTCACCAAAGCATAGAGGTCAAATGCGATCACGCTGCACAAAAGTGCAAAGACAAGCGGATTCCATTTCAATGCGACGAAGAAGTGCCCGTGAAAGAATTCAATCCCACAGCGCGTCATTCCGCAGGTTAGGCACGGCAATCCCGTGAGCTGATGAAACACGCAGACGGGCCAGGGCAAGCCCAGCGCCAGCCAAAGGGCTGCGGCAGTCAGCGACAAAACCGAGACGCTCAGCCAGATCAGTTCGTGATCAATTTCTCCGGCATTGAGCTGACGACCGCGGACCTGCATCCCGGGGAAATTCGGATCCTAGTGCTGCGATGCACTCCACGCTCCCAATGCGCCGAACATAAATGCGATCAACAGAACTCCGCCGCAGCAAACAATCAGTGGCAGAAACACCGCCAGAACGGCGCGCCAAATATCCGTCTCATGCGCGCGGGATAAGCCGATGCAATAAAGCACAATTTTCCAGATGCCCACGATAAGACCGCCACAAAACGGAATGATAAGCAACGGATCGATCGAGCCGCCCGTAAAACAAACAACGCGAAAAGTCGTTTCAAACGAATGTCTGGCGCCGCCAACGATCATCAAACAAACATGGAAAATGGCTGAAGCGATGAAGGCGCCGATTGCCGCGAACACCGGCGCCAAAATGATCATGAAAACAGACCCAATTCCCGCGCCAACCAGGTGCCCCATACCATGTCTATCGCCTAATGGGATCGCCGATGGCAGAAGCAGTGTCATCAAAATATAAACGATGATTCCGAAACTGCTGCCGACTACCAGGTAGAGCAGCGGTTCCCGTAAACCTCCTTCGCGCTTCATTACCGTGAACGCCACGCCCGGTTTTCCCAAGACCATCATCAACGTTTCTACAAATGCATTAAAAAATCCTTTGGTCTGACGCTCGTCCCAAGGCAGGCCGCTGGGCGGCGCCGCGGGTTCTGATATTGGGGTTGCGCCAGTCTGGGAAGGCGGTGCCGCAGGGGCAGCCGCTGCCAGCTCTGGCAACTGCGAGAGCGGCTGCCAAGTCGCCATGCCTTCGCGCCACCCAATATCAGTGGGAGCGAAGCGGCCAGTGCGCAGACCTTCGCGAACTTCGTCCTCAGAAAATACGCCCAAACTTGTTGCGCCCCGGTTAACGTGGATCATGGCCATAATGCGCTCGTTCTAATGAGACGCGGCGCGGAGCGCAAGGCTAAACGGTCAGAACAGTTACAAGAGTTGGACAGGAGTGCTTCAGCCCTTGTAACTCTTGTAGCCTATTTAACTTGTCACTTCTCTGGTTGGTCTAGCGCACGCCAGAAATACCAGGCTGCAACCGAGCGATAGGGACGCCATTTTTCGCCGATCTTCACCAGTTGTTTGGGGGTGGGCAATTTTCGCCGGCCAAAGGTCTTGGCGAAACCTTTGCGCACGCCGTAATCATCGACGGGCCAGACATCTGGCCGACCAAGATCGAACAAGAGAAGCATCTCAACCGTCCAGCGGCCTATGCCGCGCACCTGTGTGAGGCGCGCGATAATTTCGTCATCGCTCATCCGAAGAAGTGCGCGGCCGGATGGCACAGTGCGATCGATTGTTTTTGCAGCGAGATCCTTTAACGCTGCGGTTTTGGCGCGCGAAAGACCGGCGCCACGAAGCATATCGTCCGGCGTTGCCAGGACTTGTTTCGGATCGAGCCATTTTCTTTTCGGATAAAGCCCACGGACGCGGCTCCAAATCGTCGCGGCGGCTTTTCCGTTTAGCTGCTGGTAGGCGATGGATTCCGCGAGTGCGTCAAATGGGCGGATCGAAACCGTCGGCTTGATCTCATATCGCGGTGAACGCGCAATGAGTGCGGCCATGCGTGTTTCGCTCGCGCTGAGATGTTGGTGGGCGGAATCGTGGTCCATAAAGCGCGAGCGTAAATAAAATGACGAATGCCGAATGTCGAATGACGAATTAATGACGAATGAGGAAACGTCGGTTGCCGGATGCCGCAGCGCGCCCTGTTCATCGCCCTTGCCGAACGAATCCTTTTCAGTTTGGTGATTGCCATGGACACACAACTCACCTGGTATGGCCAGTCCGCTTTCAAGATTGTTACGCCCAACGGTCATGTTCTGCTTATTGATCCCTGGCTGACGAACCCGGTTCATGATCGGGGCAAAGACGAAGTCGCGGGACTGAAGCGTGTTGATTTGATTCTGGTTACCCATGGACATTCCGATCACGTAGGAAATGCGGTGGAGATCGGGAAACAGACACGCGCGAAACTCGTAGCGACATTCGATCTATCGGCCGCGATTGTTACCGCGCTCGGTTATCCGAGTGAGCTCGCTGATGTTGAAACAACCGGGCACATGGGTGGCACGCTGACTCTGCTCGGAGGTGAAATCGCAGTCACGTTTGTGCCCGCGTGGCATGGCTCCGGAGTTTCCAGGGACGAAACCGCACCGGCGGTCTATGGCGGCACTCCGGCCGGATTGGTGATCGCGATTCGCGGCGGCCCTACGATTTATCATACGGGCGACACAGATTTGTTTTCCGACATGGCGCTGGTGTCGCGCTTTCACAAGATCGATGCAATGCTGGTTTGCATCGGCGACCATTTCACGATGGGACCAACGCGTGCCGCCGAAGCGGTGAAGCTGGTCAATCCGCGAACGGTAATTCCAATGCACTACGGAACTTTTCCCGTTCTGACTGGTACGTCTGAAGCGTTCGAAGCCGAACTAACAAGGCGCAAGATAAAAGCCCAGGTGCGAGTCATGAAAGTTGGTGAGACACTTGCGCTGAGCGCAGGTTAAATCGCTTAGAGCTGCCCATCTGGGATACTACCGAACGCTCGCGGCCAAGCGCGCGCGCCAGAGGCGGCGCGCTTCAAACAGTTGCCAGGTAATTAGTCCGGGGATTCCCAGAATGAGTTCGCGCACCCGTGCAATTAAGGAGAGCGCAAACGCGGCATCGCCAGGAATCCCAAGCAGATTGCCGACGACAACATAGCCGCCCTCTTGCACTCCCAGTGCGCCCGGCACGGGAAACATCGCCGAGCGGATCGCTAAAATCACGCTTTGAAAAATAAGCGCGTTGATCAGCGTCGCTTGCAGACCAATTGCGTGAAGTGCAATCCAAATTTCGCCTGACCCAAGAACCAGCGAAGCAGCTGTCCACACACAGCACCCAATGACACCGCGCCGCCGCGCATACAGTGTCCGAACAGTTCGATCCAGAGTCTGCCCGCTGTTTATGAGCGAATGCCAATCCGATGAATTCGCCAGTCGCGAAATGATCACGCCGATAAAACGGAACATTCCCAGCCGCTGGACGATGTAGAATCCGACAATGGCAATGATCCCGAGCAGCGCTCCGATTAGAGTCGGTCGCACAAAGCCTTCGTGGCCCGTGACACTAACGATCAGTGCCAGACCTGCCAATGTAAAAACAATCTGGACGAAAACTCCGAGCGTGATGTCCACGAGCACGCTTCCCGCGGCGATCGGTACCGACGCGCCATGAAGCGCAGCCAAGCGCGCGCGGACGACATCACCACCGACGGCCGCGGAAGGAACCAGAGTGCTGACCGATTCGCCGATCCAGCGCATCCAAAATAGTTTCCACAGCGATAGACGATCGGAATTCGGGAAGAGCACCCACCATGCAATCGCGTCCAGAAACACGGGCACCGTAAGGTGGTAAATCACGACTGCGGCAATCGCCCAGCCCGCGGACACGAACGCCGCGCCGACTTGTGGTGCGCCCTGACGAATAAGCAGAACGGTAAAGAGACCGGCCCCGGCGAGACCCAGCAACCATATGGTAATCTGGATTTTTCCCGACGCTCTCATCGTATTTGAGACTCATTCGGACGCACGCAACAAAATGCGTCCATCTCAAACTGAAAAGCAACTCTGGTGTCAGTTGTGCGTGGAGCCATGCAGCGATCTCCTAATCGGGGTAGCAAAAGGATTTGCCAAACCGAGGAGTTGTGGAGACGAATCGGGAGGCTAGCCACAACTGAGGGAGACCAGCCTATCTCCGGTCGCATTTACGAATTACTTCTTGCCAAAATATCCTTATGCCGATACACCAATATCGCGTCGCTCATTCGATTTCTCCATGCCCGGGTCGCCTTAGCCGTGAAAAAGAATATTGCCGCATTTTCAACTGCACTGTGGATTAGCGTTACTGCCGCGGCTCTTGCCGGTACGCCGACGTTCGAACTCCAACCTTCTTCCGCTCCGGCGGACGAGAACTCACACGATCTTTTTTACTGGGAAACGACCTACACGTTCGACAGCGATTTTAAGGAATCCAAACTCGGTCACGGTGATTCGCTCTATGACGATTTCAGCTACGACCACCGTTTTCTGATTACGGGCAAATGGTACCTTCGCGCCGGCGTCGAATATGAACGTTATGATTTCGGCGGAACGAACAACGGATTACCCGATCACCTGCAAGCTGCCTCCAGTCACCTGGCTCTGGAGTACGTTGTGAAGGACTTCCCAGGCGTCAGCATCGAGCTCGATCCCGGCGTTTACTTTCAAGATAACGCGACTTGGGATGCAGTCGATATCCCAGGGAAAGCTTATGTGACGTTCCCCTTGAAGAAAGACAAGATATTTGCCGTTGTCGCTGTGGGCTGGGGAATTTATCAGGACCCGCCTGTTGCCCCGGGCGGCGGCATTATCTGGCTTTTTAGCGACAAGCTGCGCCTTCAGGCTGTCTTCCCAAAACCGGCGCTGATCTATCAACCAAACGACGATTGGGAGTTTCGTATCCTCGGCGAGCTTAACTACACCAGTTTTCGCACTGATGATATCGTCTCGCATACAGAGCACAAACTGGATCTGCACAATGCCGTGGTTCAATACAGCGAGGATCGCGCCGGTTTGCAGGTAGGTTATCTTGGTTTCAAACCGTTCAAGATAATTGCAGGCGCAGGCGTTACGACCGAGCGCCATTTTAACTTTTTCCGCGCCAATCAGCAAAAAAGGGTCGATCCAGCTCCTTACCTTAGAATCGCGGCCGAAGCGAAATTCTAAGGGAAGATTTCCCCAAGCTTTCTTGCCACTCTCTGGTCCCCGCGAACTTTTAGCCGGCCTGTAAGATACGCCCACGTCCCGCCGAGTTGCCCATTGCAAACGGCGACCCAATCTTTGTCCGTGGCCACGAAGGTCACATTGGGATGGTCGATTTTCCCTTTGCCCATCTTGTAAGCGCCATCGTTCACGTCGATCCACCATTGACCACCGTTAGGGCCGCTCAGATCCCATTGGTAACGCGCGTGCACACCTTTTGCTTTTGCCGGTTGAAAACTGCCGCGCATCGCATCAAACACTTGCTGGGGCGTCGAATCAACGTTGTCGGCTAGGGCGACGGCCGCACCGGCGCACATGGCCACCGCGATAATGCAAATGTCTCTACCGGTAAACCTCATTGCTCAATTCGCCTCAAGAGAAAAGCGGCGCCAAGAAATGTGATCACCGCCCCAGCCAGAAGAATCAAGAGATCGTTAACATAAAAATGCAGACCTGCGCCATACATGTTCACCAGGCGAAAAGCGCGGCAAAAATGTGTAAGCGGAAAGAGCTCGGAAATGTAGCGAATCGCCTGGGGTAATTGTTCGAGTGGCGCGAACGCTCCTGAAAGCACAAATACCGGCAGCAAAAAGAAAACCGAAAACTGGATCGCCTGAGTTTGCGTGCGCGAGAAAGCCGAGATCAGCAACCCGAGCCCAAGCGAACAAAGGAGAAAGAGAAGACAGACCAGCGCCAGCGCCGGCAGGTCATGAAACGCAACTCCAAAATGCCAGCCGCTCAGCAGCATGATGATGACAATCAGCAAGCTCGAGACCACGAGATATGGCAACATTTTCCCGATCACGATTTCACGACGCCGCAACGCAGTTATCATCAACTGGTAAAGCGTGCCTGATTCTCGCTCCCGCGCGATAGTGCAGGCCATCAGCGTGACTGTGAGCAATTGCAAAATCAATCCGATTATCCCGGGGACAACATAATCGATGACGCGCGATTTCGGGTTGTAGAGCAGTTTTCGATCTACCGACCACATCTCCATCATGGAAACAAATCGTTTGCGGATTTGCACCGGGAGCTGCTTGCCCAGCTCAAAGACTTCCTCCGGCAACGTTTCAATCATTCGATCGCGTTGCTTCAATTGAAAGTCGCCCAAACTCTGTCGAACGCTGCCTTCGACGGCATCGGCCGTGTTGATGTCGCTCGCGTCGAGATAAAGCAGCAACGGCTTCGGATCGCCGTTTTCCAAGCTCTCATTCCAGCCCTGCGGAATGACGAGCGTTGCGCGCACGTGGTAGGCAAGCAAATCCGATTCGTTTTGTATCTCGGGCGATCCGTAACGCCATCGGAACGTCTTGTTCTTGGAGATAATATCGATGAACTCTTGCGAGCGCGGTGTGTTGTCCCGATTGACCAACATGCACGGCACGTCGGTCAATTCGCTCGTTTCAAAGGCATGACCGAAGAGCAGCGTGAACAACGGCGGAAGCAGCAGCACAAGAAGCAGCACCCGCCGGTCCCGGTAAATGTGCAGGAACTCTTTGTACGCGACGCTCGCGGTCGCCCCTAAGGACAGCCATCTCATGAATCGGATCGCTTCAAAACGCCGTCGTATCCCTGCGAGTACGCGGTGAAAACATCTTCCATATCGGGTTGTACCCAGCGCTCGCCTAACAATCGAATATCGGGAAACGGCCAGTTCTCACGCCACGTCGCGATCAGTCGCTCAGCTTCCGGTGTGTAAAGGCGCAGGCTTCCGCTGCGCAATGAGACGCCAAGCACCTCAGGCACGTCGCGGAACCGCACCA
>JBGPNR010000039.1:0-10581 GCA_041487635.1 Candidatus Udaeobacter sp.
CAGCCTCGTCGAACGGCATTATTTGGGTCAGCGACAATGGCACCGGTGTTTCAACCCTCTACCATCAGGATGGCACGGCCCTTTCGCTGGTCGTAACGATTCCGACAGCCAAGCAGAACAGAGGAACAGGGAATCCCACTGGTGTCGTCTTCAACAACACCACGTTCTTCCAAGTGACAAAAAATGGGAACTCGGCGCCCGCCTTCTTCATTTTTGTCGGTGAAGACGGTTCCATCTCAGGTTGGAACCCCACCGTGGATCCGACAAACGCTATTACCGCCGTGGATAACGGCACGAACCGCGGGGTTAACCACGCCGTTTATAAAAGCGCAACCTTGGGCATGGCTAATGGTCACAATTTCCTGTTTGTGTCGAATTTCCATACGGGCCAGGTCGAAACCTACGATGAAAATTTTCATCAGGTTAATCCCAACGGCTTCGTCGACCCAAATCTTCCCGCAGGTTACGCGCCGTTTGGCATCCGGAATTTCAATGGCGAAATTTTTGTGACCTATGCAAAGCAGGATCATGCCAAGCACGATGACGTTCCTGGTCCCGGCTTTGGGTTCGTCAATGTGTTCGACACCAGCGGCAACTTCCTCCGACGCCTGGTCTCAAACGGGAATCTCAATGCGCCATGGGGACTTGCTCTCGTTGACGGTGAACTTTGGGTCGGCAATTTCGGTGACGGGCTCATTAACGTTTACGATCCGACTACTCCTGAGACTTTTATCGAGACGCTCATGCGCGCCGATGGAACACCACTCCAATTTGACGGTTTGTGGGACCTTCTGCCGCTCGGCAGCGGAGTCTATTTCACCGCTGGAATCGCAGACGAAGCGCACGGCCTCTTTGGCCTCATCACTGAGGATCCTTAAGGAACCGAAATTGGGGAGCGCACGCATCCTTGTCTGCCGCTTAGGCGGGGTTGTCCCGGCAAGGGCGTGCGCTCGCCGTTCAGTACCCATTTAGCGCAGTGTCACGTTTTTCTGCATCACGTGATCGCCGGGAGGAATATCAAATGTTCTGGAAGCGACCCCACTCTTCTGCTCCTCGAACATTTCTCTTGACACGCTCTGGGATATCCTGTAAAAACGTGCAGACAAACCGAGGACAGCGAGTCTTGGTGGCGATTGGGCGAGCCTCGCTCGAAACCAACAATTTCCCGTTGCGCCAGACAACGAGGAACAAAACTAGGAGGAAAAACTATGCCAACGTCAAAACGGCTCGAACTAACAAGAATTCTCAAAGCAACAAATGCGGGATGGAAGGCAAAAGCAACAAAGAAAGAATACTCCTTAGGGTACGTTCCGGGCCCGGAGGAGCACTCGCTTGTAACCCGCGAAATGCTAGCGAGATCGAACAATCAACAGTTCATGGCGGCTGCCGCGGTCGGGGGACCTGGCTATCCTGCATCGTTCGATTGGAGGAACGCCGCTGGACACAACTACGTCACACCTATTCGTGACCAAAAACAGTGCGGTTCCTGCGTGGCCTTTGGCTGCGTGGCAAGCGTGGAAGCCAACGTCCGTGTCCAAAAACATCAGCCAACGTTGAACATCAACTTGTCGGAGGCAGACTTATTTTTCTGTCACGATGGTGTTCAGGGCGGTTCCTGCGGAACTGGTTGGAATGTCAACCCTGCATTGACTGTGTTTAAGAACAGTGGCGTTCCAGACGAGAAGTGCTTCCCTTACAGCGATCACGATCAGCCGTGCAAACGGTGTGCCGATTGGAAGAAGCGCGCAGTCAAGATTAAAGCGTTTCATGCGATCACTGTCACGGGCGCTATGAAGGCATGGCTCGCGAAGTACGGTCCGCTGGTTACGTGCTTCACCGTTTACAGTGATTTCTTCTCCTATCACACCGGTATCTACCGCCATGTCAGCGGTGATCTTCGCGGCGGCCACTGCGTTTCATGTATCGGCTATAATGACATCCAGCGGTACTGGATATGCAAAAACAGTTGGGGACCCGCTTGGGGCGATCATGGCTTCTTCAAGATCGCATATGGTCAGGTCGGTATTGACGCCATTATGTGGGGCGTTGAAGTATAGCGGCCGGGGGAACATGGCAGAGCCCATACTCACGGAAAAGGATAACGGAAAACAGATGGAAGTGTCTGTCGGAACCCAGATAAGATTAGACCTCCCTGAAAATCCAACAACAGGTTATCAATGGACCTTGCATGACTTCGGTGACGTTCTCGCATTGAAATCCGACCAGTACGTTCTGAGTCCTCCTTTCGCTGTTGGTGGAGGAGGAGTCCGGCAGTTCTCGTTTGAGGCGGCATTCCCAGGCAAGGCAACAATTTGCTTAAGAAACATGCGGCCTTGGGAAGGAGAGGAAGCGGCGGTTGAAACGTTTACTGTGAACCTGATCGTGAGGAAATAGCGCTCGAGGACATCTTTCGGCGGAGGGAAAAGTGGGTACGCAAGCTGAATAGAAAAGCCACATTTAGATTAGCAGCAACCGCGCGGTTTCTTACTAAACAAGAAGGCAGCTGGAGTTTCTAGCTCGCGCCAACGGCATCAATTCCGGGACCCTGAAAGACAGCTGGAAAGATGGCTCCTCCAGACCGGACTAGAGCATCTCGATCCGGATCTCTATCGGTATTTGCTCGATCAAACAGCGAGCTGAGGCGACAAGCCCCAATCAGCCACGCAACTCACCGAGGGCCCCCGTTGAGCTCTGTGAAACTGGAGTCTAGATCGAGATCACCAATTTTTCCCATAATCGAAGTAGCATCGGCCGGCTCATCGGCGCATCAGCGCGCCATTGCAAATTTGTAAAGTAGACCGGGAATTGGGGATTCAGTCCTCACTTTTGGCACAAAGCAAGTCGCCTGTTGGCAAACAATATCTTGGACGTACGTCCAAGATAGCATTTCTAAACGTCGCGCCGTCCATTTCAAGCTCATGATTCCAAGTGCAGCTCTCTCGCCATTGCGACTTGCTTGAGTTGCTCTTGTCTGCCGTGCTAGTTCTTTTTGGCGGTGCAGTCAGCGGTCGCCGCTACTCGACTCGGCTTTGAGAATTCGATCTGACGGCATAACATCATGGCATGCGCGCATTGGTGTTTGCCGGGCTTGCGTCGATAGTGCTCACATCTATCGCGAGAACGGCACCGCTTTCGGAGGGTGACCTCAAGAATCTCCTCGCAGGCGTCCGACAGAACCGGAGCACGCAGGCCGATTTTCAGGAGCAAAGATTGCTTCGGCTGATGAAGAAGCCGATTCTGAGCTCCGGCACGATTTGGTTCCAACCGCCGAATAAATTCCGGCGCGAAGTCAAAGGCAATTCGCCCAGTGTCACGGTCAGCGATGGCCGTCAGCTTTGGATTTATTATTCAAACTTTAAATCGGCGGAGCGTTATCCACTGGGCAAAGGATCGCCGCTGGATTCCACCGTGACCGCCATCAATTCCGCATTAAATCTGGAGAACATCGAAAACACATTTCAAATCACTGCGATAAAGAGCGACAAGGGATATGAACTGACGCTGTTGCCGCGAACGGGTTCGATGAAGCGAGTGTTTCAAAACCTTGATTTGCATATCAACGAGAACTTGCGTGTCGAACGCACCGATATGCTGCTGCCGAACGGCGATCGAATCGTGACGACGTATTCGAACCAAACGCGCGCCCCGGTTGCTGCGTCGAGTTTCGAGTTTAAGCCACCATCGGGCACAGAAGTCACCACGCCGCTCGGGCAATGAGTTAACCACCAATGAACGCGAATAGACACTAATGATGAGAAGTTGTTGTTTCACAAACACGCGGCCAACCACGCCTTGGCTCTACGGATTGGCTTGCGTTATGTAGTACCAGCCGCTGAGCTTGCGAGTAGAAGCAGATTGCTTTTGAATTCGTGTCCATTCGTGTTCATTCGTGGTTAGATTGCCGCCATGCTACGCGTTTCGCTCGCAGTCTTCGTTGCAATGCTCGACGCTATCCCGTCGGCGTATTGCGCGGAACCGTCACCGGCACCGAATCATGTTGTTTCTCGCATCCCCCGGCAGCCGGTTCAATCGACGGCAATCGCAAAGATTGGTTATAGCAAACGCCGGCACATTCTCGAAATCGAATTTCTAAATGGCACTGTTTATCGTTATCTCGACGTGCCGCCTGCGATTTATCGCGGCCTTATGTCGGCCGGGTCAAAGGCACAATTTTACGACTTCAACGTCAAGGGCCATTATCGATCCATTCCGATTCGACCGCTGCAAAAGCAACAAGTTCCCGCGAAAAATCATTCGGATTAAGTCGCATCATTCGCGAGGAAGTTCTTTATTTGTGTTTATTCGCCTGCCTCGCCGTAGCCTCGTGCGAAGGCGGGTGTTCATTCGTGGTTAAGAACAACTGGCGTTTCAAATTCGATGAAGAGAGACAAAGATTCCGCCTCACTCCAACAGAAAAGCGAGTAGCCGTTTTCGTTCTTGCAGCCGTCGTGCTTGGCCTAGCCACGAAATGCTATCGCGACGCGCATCTCTCCTCTACCCCGGCAACGTCGAAAATAGAGCAAGCAAGCTCCGTAAGGACGACAAAGGCCAAAGGCGTCTCCCCAAAGCCAACTAGACAATTAAGTGATCGGTGATTCACTAATCAGCGTTCCACGCTGCAACGTGACATTATGCTTCACTGATTATCATTCATTGATCATATTCTCTTCTCCGTTAGGCCTTAAATTCAACGGCTGATCTCCTGAACCCCCCAACTGGAAACGATGTTTGCGCAGCCCATTATTCCCCCAGATGATTCGAGCGTGACGGACGATGTTGACGCGTTCGTAAAGCAGATTTGCGAGGTGATTGTAGGAAAGAACCAGGCGGTGAAGCTCGCCGTCGCGTGTCTGCTCGCGCGCGGACACCTTTTGATCGAAGACATACCGGGCGTAGGCAAGACCACGCTCTCCCAGGCATTGGCACGCTCCCTCGCCCTCGCCTTTCAACGCATCCAATTTACCAGCGATCTGTTGCCTGCCGACATTCTCGGCAACTCCATCTTCGACCGCGATGAGCAGCGGTTCGTTTTTCATCGTGGTCCACTTTTTTCGCAAGTGGTGCTGATCGACGAGGTAAACCGAGCGACGCCAAAAACACAAAGCGCGCTTTTGGAAGCGATGGAAGAACAGCACATCTCCATCGACGGCGTGACCTATGAATTGCCCGAGCCGTTTTTCGTTGTCGCAACGCAGAATCCGCAAACTGCCGTAGGCACGTTTCCATTGCCTGAATCGCAGCTGGATCGTTTTCTCATGCGGATCGAGTTGGGTGTGCCGGAGCGGGCTAGCGAGCGCGCCATGCTTTTAGGGATGGATCGGCGCGAGATGTTAAAGGAATTGAAGCCCGTCATTAGCCCACGAACCCTGATAGAGATCCAGGATAACGTGCGAAAGGTGCACGCTTCGGCGGCGCTGCTCGACTATTTGCAGGATTTACTCGATGCGTCGCGACAGCGTCACAACCCTGGTTTGTCGCCACGTGCCGGTTTGGCCCTGTTGCACGCCTCCCAGGCATGGGCACTAATGAACGGCCGCGACATGGTTTTGCCCGAGGATATTCAAGCGATCGGCATTACAGTGATGGGGCATCGGCTCGGGCACGATATCGAGCAACCCGGACAAAGCGGACGCACACTTGCTGATAATCTGCTGCACAGCGTGCCTGTCCCGTGAAAGCAGGAAAATTTCCGCTGCTTTATCCGACCGGGAGTTTTGCGGGGCTGCTGTTTGTGCTGGGCGCGATGTGGTACGCCGCCTCGAGCCAAAATAGCCCGGCCGTTTATCTGCTGCTGTTTGGGCTAACGGCGGTGTTTCTGGTTTCAATCCCGCACACGCTGCTCAATCTGGCAGATGTGACCATAGCGGCGGAATCTGCGAAGCCGGCGTTTGCAGGTCAGGAGATTTCCCTGCCGATCGAGATCATGAATTGTTCGCGTGCCACGCGTCGCGGAATCCAATTGGTGGTGCCGGGTCGAGGCGGCAAGCGCAAACACGTCGATTACATTCCAGCCGGCAAGGCCGCTCGTGTAACGCTCCGATTCCCAGCGAAGCAGCGGGGCGAACACCGGATTAGCACGTTTCGCCTAACCAGTATTTATCCGCTCGGTTTCGTTCGCGTTTCGAAGAAATTCGCTTCCTCGCAAACTTACCTGGTATATCCAAAGCCGTCGGGCGATCCACAGCTCCCGATGCATCGTGCGCGTTCACCGCACAGCCGGCCACAAACGGAGCTTGGAGAAGGCGATGACTTTGCAGGTGTCCGTGCGTATGTGCCGGGCGAATCTCAACGCCACATCGATTGGAGAGCAGTGGCGCGCGGACAGCCACTCATGACAAAACAATTTGCGGCCGAAGCCGAAGGCTCCGTGCACCTCGATTTTTCTGCACTGCGTTTTCACGCCGCTGAAGAAAGACTGTCGCAACTTGCGCTGTGGGTGATCGAGGCCGAACGCGTGCGACGCCCCTACAGTTTACGTTTGCCAAACACAGAGATCGCGCCCGCTGTTGGAGAGGCGCATTTTCATCGATGCCTGCGCGCCTTGAGTTTGTTCCCGGGCGAGGAAGGAGCATGAGCAACAACAGGAACAGCAGACGCACACAGCAGTGGAGAGATACCACTATCCCACGCCGGCCACTGCTTTGGCTCGCCGCCGCGCTGCTGTTCACACTTCCCGCACTGCTTGGCACGCTCGCAAACTGGGTGCCGTTTCTTTTTCTTTTCGCGCTCCTGCTGAAATTCTGGATGGAGCCAAGAGGTTACCGGCTTCGCTCGACTAGTTTGAAACTGATTCTCACGGCTCTGACGCTCGGTGCAATCTTTCTCAGCTACGATAGTCTCAAAGGAATTGAGCCTGCCGTATCGCTTCTGGCCGTTCTGGTATCGCTGAAGATTCTCGAAGCCCACACGGCGCGTGAGTTTCAAGTGATGGTGATGATGGCGTGGGTGCTTTGTCTTTGCGGCTTTCTCCTTTCGCAGGATCTTGCCATCGCGTTCTGTCTCTTTGTCGCATTCGCATTACTGATTGCGGCGCTGGTTCAGTTTCATCGTCCCGCGACTGCGGGATCACCCGGTGCTTTCTGGCTGCCGCTGGCGACGACCTTGAAACTGGTGGCTCAGGCCGCGCCAGTCGTTGTTTTATTGTTCCTCTTGTTTCCGCGAATCAATACAGGTTTCCAGTTTCGGATCGGCGACCTTCACGCGGCGATGACTGGTTTTTCCGATCGGCTTTCTCCCGGCGGTATCGAAACGCTTGCGAATTCTTCCGATATTGCTTTTCGCGCGGAGTTTCCCGACCACAGGACGGGGCCTGCCGGTCCAATGTATTGGCGCGGGCTGGTCATGTGGCATTGCGAAGGCTTGGAATGGCGAGCGCCTTATGCGCCAGCGCCCATTTCCGATTCGTTTCGGCAATATCCAGAGAGCGATAAGGCAATCCGCCAGCGAATTACCATCGCACCGCATGGGGTCCGCTGGATGTTTGCGCTGGATCGGCCCTTTGGAATCCCTTCCGGCGCGATGCTCGCGCGCGGAAATTATCTGTACAGCGTCCAGCCGATTCGAAAACCGCGACGTTATGAAGTGCTCTCATCAACCGACCAGGTAGGAAAGGAACTCGGTGCCCGCGAACGCCGGGAAGCGCTCCAGCTACCCGCATCCATTAGTCCCGCGGTGCGTGAGTTGGCAGGCTCCTTGGTTGCACAAAATTCCGGACCGCGGGCGACCGTGGCCAGCGCCCTCCAGTTTTTTCGGACGCAAGGCTTCCGCTATTCATTGTCACCCGGCGAATACAACAAGAACGATCTGGAGGAATTTCTCTTTCGTCGTCGAACGGGCTTTTGCGAACATTACGCTGCCAGTTTCGCTACTCTGATGCGGCTGGCTGGAATTCCGGCCCGGGTTGTGGTCGGCTATCTGGGCGGCGAATACAATAACTTGGGCGGATTCTTTCTCGTGCGCCAGGCCGACACCCATGCCTGGTGCGAAGTCTGGATTCCAGAGAATGGATGGACGCGAATCGATCCAACCAGCGTGGTTGCACCCGGCCGAGCAAGTCTCGATCTCAGTTCCTTTTTGGCCAGCCGCGTCGCTTCCGGGGAAATGGCTACTGGCCGGAGCGCGTTCCTCACGCGGCTGGCGCGGTTGGCGCTCGTCAACCAGATTCGGTTCATCTGGGAAGCGCTCAACTATCAGTGGGATACTCGCGTCGTTGGCTTCGACGCCGACGTCCAAGACGTGTTGCTGACTTCGCTGGGACTGACCAATGGCGGACCTTTCCCGCTTGTCATGCAGGTGCTGATTGTCATCGCTGCCCTGCTAATCATTTACGCTGGCTGGATGCAATTGCGGACGCGCCCTCGCGCCGATCGGGTTCAGGCGTTGTATGAACGCTACGGTCAGAAGCTTGCCCGCATCGGGGTGCAACGCGATCCATGGGAGGGCCCATCGGATTTCGCAAAACGGGCGGCCCAATCATTCCCTAATACGTCCGAGTATGTTCGCCAGATCACCGAAACGTACATCGCCTTGCGTTATGCGCCCGGACCTGCCGCGATTAGCCTCGATAAATTTGCAAAGAAAATTAATGCGTTTACCGCGCACAGGTAACGACGGCGCGCTGCGGTCCCGAAAAACTTTCGGGACACATAGCGAGAGTCTCTGTCCATTGATTGTCTCGGGCCCTTCATCGCTGCGTTATCGGCGCTCGGTTCCGGTTCAGCCGCGGCACACGGGTCAATCTCAGAATTGAACCTGAAAACTTTCGCGAGTTGAAAAGGCCCCTGCGCTTCAGGTTCGATGAAGTGAGGCAGAGATTCCGCCTCACTCCAACGGAAAAACGAGTCGCCGCTTTCGTTGTCGCAGCGTTCGCGCTTGGTCTGAGCACAAAATGTTACCGCGATGCTCATCAGTCCCCTTCTCTGCCGCAGCCAAACAACACGGGAACTAAATTCGCTTCGCCAGCTCCAGCTTCTACCCCAGCTCGAAAACGCACGGGAAAAGCGCGCAAACAAAGTCTACAACCGTCGCCCGCGGCGCACGTGCCGGGGACGTTGGAGTCGGAACGATGAAAAGTTCCAGTGCGACTTTTTCAGGCTGATGTTCGGCGATTGTCAGTTTTGGGGATAAAAGCAAAATGAAAGGCTCAAGCAAATCGCAAAAAATGGATGAGGCCTTCAGCGTTAAACAAAACGACTGCGGACATCTCGTGTTGCTTCGCCGCTAAAGAAATCCACAATCCGCTTGGCCCTTTTCGCTTCTCCCCTTGGCGAGGGGAGAGGATGAAGGTGAGGGGTTGCAGTCAGGTTGGGCTTGCCCCGTTTTCTCGGACAGTGAGGAAGGGATAATTTCAGGTTTGTTTGGATTCAAAGTGAGTTGGGGTTTGGTAGTCAAGACTGGAGTGGAGTCTGGTGCGGTTGTAGAAGGTTTCGATGTAATGGAAGATGGCGCTACGCGCTTCGGCTAGGGTGGCGAAGCGGTGGTGGTAAACCAGTTCGTATTTGAGACTGCTCCAAAACGACTCAATGAAAGCGTTGTCGTAACAGTTGCCCTTGCGAGCCATGGAAGCGATTAAGCCGTGTTGGACTAGGATTTGCCGGTAAGCGGCGCTGGCGAACTGAGCGCCGCGATCGGAGTGAATGATGAGAGGTTTGACCGGGCGACGTTGAGCGAGCGCCATGCGTAGAGCGGCAATGACAAGGCGAGCATCGAGGATTTGATGCATGGCCCAACCGACAATCCGGCGGGAGAACAGATCAAGGACCGCAACCAGATACAGCCAACCTTGACCTGTGAGCACGCAAGTGGCATCGGTGGCCCATATCTGATCAAGCCGCTGCACGGTGAGACCTCGGAGCCGATTAGGGGCAATGGGTCCGCCGTGGCGGCTGTCAGTGGTAGCGGCTCGATACTTAGAGCGTTGCCGAGCGTAGAGTCGCTCCTTGCGCATGAGCCGGGCGATGCGGTTGCGTCTTCCTGGACAACCCAAGGCATGAGCAATTCGAGGGCTACCGTAGGTTTGGCGACTGCGAGCAAACTCCTCTCGGATCCGCTCACGTAAATGAATGCTCTCGACTTCGCGCGGCCCTGATTTGCTGCCTCGGTTCTTCCAGTCGTAATAGCCGCTGCGCGAGACCAGGAGCGCCTCGCATAACCAGGCCACCTTGTAGTGAGCGCTCATCTGTTGGATTCGGGCATACCTCTGGGCGGCACTTCGGAGAGGATGCCCAGCGATTTTTTTAAAACTTCACGCTGCTCCAAAAGTTTAGCGTTCTCTGCACGCAAGCGACGGATCTCCGCTTCGAGTTCTTCGACGCTGCGCCCAGACTTGGACTCGCTCTTGGAAGCGTTGGGTTCACGTTCCAAGTGTGCCCATCGGTAGAGTAACGGTGGCCGAATGCCCAGCTCCGCTGCCACTTTGGCTGCGCTGCGGCCACTGTTACGCCAAAACTGGAGCGCTTCTTGTTTGTACTCTTGAGTGTATCTCGCGTTGTGGCGAGCCGGCTTACTTAACTGTGTCTTCATGTGGGCTCTCCTTGGGTTTTTGACCCTTAGCCCACTGTCCGTCAAATCAGGGCAATCCTA
>JBGPNR010000040.1:0-10513 GCA_041487635.1 Candidatus Udaeobacter sp.
CGTTCGTCGTGAATTTGAATGGCTACGAAATCGTGTCGCCGTCCGCTCACTGCGAGCGCTCGTGAAAAATCAGGCGCCTGAAAATCGGAGATGAAGAAAACTACCGCGCGTCGCGTCACGATCTTGTTCAGGTAATCAAGGGCCAGGGCAGGTTCTGTGCCGCGTCCCTGCGGTTGGAAAAACAGAATCTCGCGAATGAGTCGCAGCGTATGAGACCGGCCTTTTTTTGGTGGAATAAAAAGCTCGACACGATCCGTGAAAAGGATGAGCCCAACCTTATCGTTGTTCCTGATCGCACTGAAAGCGAGCAGGCAGGCGACTTCCGCGGCCAGCTCGCGTTTGGATTGTGTTGTGCTCCCAAAATTCCCTGAAGCACTGACATCCACGACCAGCATCACTGTTAGCTCTCGCTCCTCGGTGAATTTTTTCACGAACGCGGTGCCCATCCGGGCTGTCACGTTCCAGTCGATTGAGCGAATTTCGTCACCCGGTTGATATTCGCGCACGTCTTCAAAATTCATGCCGCGGCCTTTGAAGACGCTGTGATAATCCCCTGCGAAGGCAGCCTCGACCAGACCGCGGGTTTTGATTTCGAGGGTTCGAATCTTTTTTAGAATCTCGGTTGTGTCCATGCGTGATCGGTGAACGGAAATTCCTCTCCCTCGCGCACAATCGATCGGTAATCTGTTCCTGGCGCGTGTTTACAGAAGTCGTCTGCGCGGTCGATCATGCGCGAAAGCATTCCAGCGATCGCCTGAAATCGGCTGTCGAGTTCGCGGAAAATCTCTTGTGTTAGATATGCGTCGTCGAGCGCATCGTCCAGCCATGATTGTGTTTCATTCGCTTCGCCAAGGGCCTCATCGATCTTATTGATGAATGCTGCTTTATATCTTCGACGCGCCCATGCTTCGGCGATCATTGCTTTAACTGCACGCGAGCTTCGCCGAATCTGATCGGTAAGCGCATATCGCTCTTCGCGCGGAAAACTTTTTGATGCGGCGAATACCTGCAACGCAGCCTCACGCGCAGCCTGATACACTTTCAATTCACGAAACGATTTCGCGGCCCCCATTCTATTCACTAGTCACCGATCACCATTCACTTTCGGAATCACGGCACCGGCAGCCCGGCAAAAATCCGCTCGATAATGGTCTCGCTGGTGACCGCTTCTGCCTCGGCTTCGTAACTGACAATGATGCGATGCCTCAATACGTCCGGACCGATGCTCTTGACGTCCTGCGGTGTGACGTAACCGCGGCCGTTTAAGAACGCATGCGCCCGTGCGCCGAGAGCAAGATAAATGGTCGCACGCGGCGAAGCGCCGTAACGAACAAGACCTTCCAGGCGCAGGTTGTACGCGGCCGGCTCTCGCGTCGCCCAGACAACGTCGACGATGTAGTCCTTGACGCGGTCATCGATATAGATGGTGTTAACCACGTCGCGCGCCGCGATGATTTGCTTGGGGTCAATCACTGGGTCCACGCGCAAATCCGGCGCTGAGGTAGCCATCAAATCAAGAATGTTTCGCTCCTCGGATTTTTGCGGATAACCAATATTCAATTTGAACATGAAGCGATCGAGCTGCGCCTCGGGCAATTGGTAAGTCCCTTCCTGTTCAATGGGGTTTTGCGTCGCCAGAACAAGGAACGGATCGGATAGAGGGTAGGTTTGCTCGCCAATTGTGACTTGGCGTTCCTGCATCGCTTCCAGCAGTGCGCTTTGAACCTTTGCCGGCGCGCGATTGATTTCGTCGGCCAGAATCAGATTGGAAAAAATCGGGCCGAGTTTAGTCGTAAATTCGCCGGTGCGCGGATTGTAAATGAGTGTGCCGATCAAATCCGCCGGCAAAAGATCGGGCGTGAACTGCAATCGTTGAAACCCAGTCTGGATACATGCGGCCATTGTTTTGACCGTGAGCGTTTTGGCCAAACCAGGAACGCCTTCGAGGAGGAGATGACCGTTGGCGAGCAGTCCGAGCAGAAGCCGATCCACCAAATACTTTTGGCCTATGACAACGTGACCGACCTGTTGGCGGAGTGCTGGAATCCATTGGCCCAGCTCCCGAACTTCTTGCGTAATTTCCTGCGTGGATTTCATACGGACTCGTGAGACACGCAGGCCGGGGCGAACGTTCGATCAAACGTGCCGCAACCTGCTGACTTTCTGTTCATTTCGCTGGCGATTCCGGTGCTTCCTCCGGCCTTCGCGCGTGAGCACAGCGCCAGAATAATGCTAAACGTTTAGATCGCAATGTTCCTTCTAAAGCCATGGCATCGAACGATTGGGGTAGCTGCGTTTGCAGGTGTCGCGATATCGGTCCTTGCGTGGATCGCCTGGAATGATCCGGCCATCAATTTTTTGAGCCGTGATAAACGGGCGGAGTGGATAGTCTTTCCTGCTGCAGTTGACGCGCACGCGCACTGGTTCGCCAGTCTCGACGGGACATTCCGGCGCGAGTTTGTTTTGACGGACCGACCGCCCAGGGCGTTTTTGAGCGTTCGCGCGATGCGGCGCGCCGAAGTGAAAATCAATAGCACTCCGATTCACTTTCGGCCGAATAGCAATTGGAAAAAGATTGTGACCACCGGTGTCGCCGAGCAATTGCACGCGGGCACCAACGTGATCGAAGCGCGTGTGGTCAACTACAATGGACCGCCGGCGCTCTGGCTGACTTTGACTATTGACCAACTAAGCCTGCGCACTGATCAAAGTTGGGAAACATCTTTTGCGGGTTCTTCCTGGCGTCATGCCGCACTGGCCTCGTGGGCAAAAACTCCTGGGCCCGGTAATTCCCTTGCCAGCAGCGAATCCACGTTTGATGCGGTGAAGAAGATTTGGCCGCTGTGGGTCGTTCTTATTGCACTTGCTTCTGCAGTAACACTTTTGTTGAACGTAGGCTTTAAGCAGTCCACAGCGCGGTCGCACGAACAAATCCTGCTGCTCGTTCTTGCTGGCTTGTGGTTGTTGCTATTCTGGAACAATGGACGGCTGTTGCCGTTCCACAGAGGCTTCGATTCGAAGGAGCATCTGAACTACATCAATTACATCCAGCAACACCGGTCGCTGCCGTTACCGACCGAAGGCTGGGAAATGTACCAGCCGCCGCTCTATTATTTGATTGCAGCGGCAAGCCTTTCGGCAAGCGCCCTATCGGTTGACAATCCGATGTCGATTTACGTTTTGCGCTGGCTCGGGGCATTCTTCGGCATTGCTAATTTCGTTTTGGTTTTTTTGACTTTGCGGCTCGTGCTTCCGGTGCGAGCTGCACTCATCGGAGTTTTGGTAGCGGCATTCCTGCCGATGCACTTGTATCTCGCGCATTATGTAACGAACGAATTATTGTCGGCTACGCTGTCCACAGCGGCGCTTTATCTCTGTCTCCGTCTTTTGAAAAGCGAAACGCCGGGCACGTTGCAATTTGTCTGGGTCGGATTGGCGCTTGGCGCGGCAATACTGGCAAAAGCGACCGCTATTTTGCTGCTGCCAATCGTAATTGCTGCAATCATAGGCAGGCTCGCTTACGCGCGAGCGCCAATCGCAATATCGTTACGCAATCTTGGTCTGCTGCTCGCGATTTGTTTGGCCGTGTGCGGCTGGCACTACGGACGCATCTGGCTGAGGGTTGGCACGCCGCTAGTTGGCAACTGGGATGTGATCAGTGGCTTTACGTGGTGGCAGGACCCCGGTTATCACTCCGCGGCTGATTACCTTCGTTTCGACCGTTCGTTGGTGCATCCACTCTTCAGCGGTTTCGCCGGAATTGCCGACGGAATTTACTCCACGCTTTGGGGTGATGGCTTGTGTGGCGGAACCTCGAGCTTGAGTATCGCTTGGAACCAGCAGCCAATGGTTATCGGTTATTTGTGGGCCGTGATTCCGACGGCGCTGATTCTCGTAGGCGCGGCCGTCGCGCTCATTCACTTTATTCGAAACCCCTCGAGTGAATTGTTCCTGTTGATTAGCTTCTCCGCTGTTATCCTGCTCGGCCTGGTTTTTATGACCTTAAAAGTTCCCTCCTACGCGCAAGCGAAAGCGTTCTACGCGTTGTCGGCCCTCGCGCCGTTTTGTTTCTTTGGTGCGCTGGGTTGGGAAACGCTAACATGCAGGCGGGCACTTTCGCAGTTCATACTTGGCGCACTCGTCTTGTTTTGGGCGATGAACAGCTTCGCCACATACTGGATCGTGCCTTCGGTATCGCAGCACCTGTATGCAGTTAAGGCTTTAGGCACCCAGGGCAATATCAACCGGGCTAACGCTGAAGCAGTCAAGGCCGTGGAGGCCGATCCGTCAAACGCCGCCGCGCGAGGATTTCATGCACTGAGCCTGAGCGAACTCGGCCACGACGAGGAAGCTATTAAAGAAGCCGAGCGCGCGACTGAATTAAATCCGACTGGTTCTGCTCCCCACTTGGATCTGGCCATTTCTCTAAGGCGAAGTGACCAAGAGCGCGCAATCGCGGAAGCTCGCCACGCAATCCAGCTCGGTCCGGAGAATTCTTCGGCTTACCAGTTCCTTATGAATTGTCTTTTCGAATTACATCGCTACGACGAAGCACCCGATCTTGGGCGGGAATGGCTGGCCGTGTCGCCGTATGATGCCGCTGCTCAGTCCGCGTTAGGGTCGGTTCTAGCCGAAAACGGCGATCTTGTGTCAGCGGCGCAACATCTCGGCTACGCGATGATGTTGCGGCCGGAAGTTGAACAAGTCCATGCGCAACTGCGCCGGGTTCTTCTTTTGCTGGCCAGAGCGCCGGATGGCTTGCAGCGGCTCCGCGAGATCGCTGGAAATGCGCCGGATTCACCGCGAATGCTGGACGAACTCGCGTGGCTTCTTGCGACATATCCCGATTCGAAATCGCGCGATGGGACTGAGGCAGTTCAGCTTGCCGAGCGCGCCTGCACTCTCACCGAGCGCCGAATCCCGGCTCTTCTCGACACGCTGGCTGCCGCTTATGCTGAGGCAGGAGACTTTTCGCGTGCAATCAGCACCATCGAAGAAGCGCTCAACCGCGCGCGCACCTCCGGTGACAGTGACGCCATTAAGCTTAGTGAAAGGATTCTTGCATCACTTCATGGCAATCTTCCCTACCGTGAAGAGCCGGAATAAATCGATCAAGAGCCCAGTGTGAGAATTCACGTCGCTCAATCCCTCCGGCTGGCTGCCTATTTCGCTCGCGAGCGCGGCATGCGTGATATCGCTCGCCGCACATTTCCGGTGCGCAGGCGCAGCGTTAAAATGATCGGCAGGCCGGGGTAGGGTTCCGTTTTGCGAACCCGAGCTTCCAGATAACGGCGATATGTTTCAGTCATCAAACTCGGATCATTAACGAAGAGAACGAACTCCTGGGGCTGAAGCGGCTTTTCAACCAGGGGCGCTTTCGCAAGCCCCCTCTCGGCGGACTGAAGACCGCCGCTCCTTGGTTGCGTGGCGTAAAAGAGTTTAAGCCGGCGGCCTTTGACCATCGGCGGCGGATTAAATTCAAACGCTTGTCGCAGCAACCGGTTCACGATTCCGGTGCCGATGCGCTTTCGCGCGGCGCGCTGGATTGTCTCGATCGATGCAAATAACTTCTCGACATTTTCCCCGCTTATCGCAGAGGTGATCAGCACTGGTGCATATTCAAGAAAGAAAATTCTCTCGCGCGTTTCCTCGACAAGTTGCCTTGCCGCGTCTTTTTCTCTGCGTCTCGGCTTAACCAAGTCCCATTTGTTCAAGACAACAATCGCTGGTTTCCGGGCCTTTTGAATCAATCCCGCGATCCGTTTGTCCTGAGCGGTTATGCCCATCGTGAGATCGACAATGAGAACACACAGATCGGCGCGGCGAATGCTGCGCTCTGCGCGCATCACGCTGAACACCTCCACCGAACTAGAATGTTTGCCACGCCGGCGGATTCCCGCCGTATCAATGAAAACGAACTTTCGCCCGTCGCGCTCGTAAAGAATGTCAACGGCATCGCGGGTCGTCCCGGGCAACTCGCTCACGATCGCGCGCTCTCCGCGCACAATGGAATTGATAAGTGAGGATTTACCAACGTTTGGCCGGCCGACGATCGCCACGGCCAGTGGTCTATGGCTGATAGTTGATAGTTGATAGTTGCTTTCTGAGTGCGGCGGGAGGAGGTCACTGATCGCGTCGAGCAGTTCGGAAATCCCGCGATCATGTTCGGCACTGATTGAAAAGCTGGGTTCGAAACCTAACACATCAAATTCTGCCGCCAGTGACTCATGCTTCTCATTGTCGATTTTGTTAATCACAAGCAGGACCGGTTTTTGCGATTTACGCAGTGCGCGCGCGAGCTCTTCATCAACAGGTGACAAGCCTTCTTTTGCGTCGACAACCAAAAGCAGAAGATCGCTTTCGCCGAGTGCCTGTTCCGCGGCGCGGTGGACTTGCAGACTCAATTCAGATTCACCCGCCCCGAAGATTCCGCCTGTGTCCCATACGGTGAACGGGCGCGCATCGCGGTTGCAAATCGCCGAAATCCGGTCGCGTGTGATTCCGGGCTGATCATGAACGATGGCAATCTTTCGGCCCACAAGGCGATTGAACAGCGCAGACTTGCCTACGTTTGGGCGGCCGACAATTGCGACATTTGGTATGGCAGCGGGTTCACTCATACTGACTGACGCACAAGATTTATGTGAATCCGCCTCTCCCATTGATCAAGGGGAGAGGATTGAGATGAGGGGTTCACATTTATTCTAACGACGCGAACCCTTTCCTTGACCTCTCCCTTGCGAAAGGAGAGGCGAACAGTTGTCGGTATGCACTGCCATCCGGGTAGATCTAGGATTTCGCCGGATTCGCATGGCCTGCAGCCTGTAATTGCCGAACGCCGTCGGTCACATAAACGATTCCGGAGACTGCAGTGAAAAAGCCAGCTGCGATTACAACATAGATCAGAGGAAGCAGGCGCATCTGCAGCATGACCCACCCAATCGCGACCATTTGTAAAACGGTCGCGACTTTTCCAGTCCAGTTAGGCTTCACGTGCACTTTCCCAATGAGAAAATACAAGACGGCCGCGCCTACGAAAAGAATAGCGTCGCGCGAAATCACAAGCACCGGGAACCAGGTCGGAAAACTGCCATAATCAGGGTCGAGCTCGCTCCAGTTACTAATGCTCAAGGTGATGATGCCGCTAAGCAGCAACCCTTTATCGGCAATTGGATCCAGAACGACTCCCAGCGAACTGCGCTGATGGTAGTGACGCGCGACGTATCCGTCCAAGCCGTCACTCAATGAGGCAATCAGGAAAATAGCGATGGCAGTGAAACGTTCCCACTCTGCAGGCGCGCCGCGCTGAACGCTTTGGCCGTAATAGATCGCCATCGTGACGAAAGCCGGAATCATCAGAATCCGAACAATCGTGATTTTGTTGGCCGTGGTCATAACGCGCGGGCGTAACAATTGTAGGGCGTTTCCGTGAAACGCCAATTCCTGATCGGCACTTGAAAACAGACGCCCTGCAATTTGTACGCGCGAATTTTCGTGCCACGAATGGAGATTTAGAACAGCGCCTAATTTATGCCGCAGGCTGCCGTGTGCCGCCCTTCGGCAAATTCTTCGATCATTTTCCTGTTAAATGCTGGGATGTCGTCGGGCTTTCGGCTGGAAACCAATCCATTATCCACAACTACTTCCTCATCTACCCAGCGCGCACCCGCGTTGCGCATGTCGACCTGGATCGCCGGCCACGATGTCATCTTTCTGCCGGGAACAAGGTCGGCACTAATTAGGACCTATGGGCCATGACAGATCGCCGCCACCGGTTTGTGTTCCCGGAAGAAGTGCCGCCCGAATTCAAGCGCGTTGCGATCCACCCGAAGTGCGTCGGGATTAAACAAACCGCCCGGGATCATAAGCGCGTCGAATTCCTCCGGTCGCGCCTCTTTCACCGTAAGATCGACATCGAATTTGTCGCCTTTGTCTGCGTGATTCATGCCTTGAATCTTACCCGGTTTAAGCGAAACGATTTTTGTTTCTGCACCGGCTTCGTCGAGCGCCTCCCGCGGTTTTGTCATTTCCACTTGCTCAAAGCCATCCGCCACAAGGATGGCCACTTTCTTTCCATCGAGTTTTCGTGCCATAAGATTTCCCTCCCGTTGATGTTGATTGGCGCGGCCGTGAAAATCGACCGTACTAAAGCTACGAACCGCACACTCTTGTTGGATGTGGTTGCGAAACGTTTCCCGCTATAACGTTTGATGCTGCTGTGAACGAGGATTCTCTTGATGGATTAGCGGCGGGAAGTAATCTCTTGTTGTGGTTATCGAATCAATTCGTGAATTCAATCGTGCCGTGCCGTTTGTGCCGTACGAGATTGACACGGCCAGCGGCGAAAGTTACGAAGTGCCACACCCTGATTTTATTTCCATTTCTCCAAAAGGCTCGTTTGTAATTGTTATCGACGCGAAAGAGCGTCCACATCACTTGAACGCTCTGTTGATTGACCGCGCTTCTCCGCTCAACGGCCAGAGACGCCGCAGATTTCGGAAGCGTTCGTAAATACCGTTCAGCGCGAAACCGCGCGCGTCTTTCCTGTTGGAATGTTGAATTCTTCGATGTGTTTTTTGACGTCGTGTACGAAGCTGGCAGCTCCGGCACCGTTTACGACACGATGATCGAACGTAAGTGAGAGCGTAATTACTTCGGCGCTTTCATTTTTGTTCTTGTTGGAAATCAACTCGCGGTGTGCGGTACCGACGAAAAGTGTGCCTACTGAGGGTGGCACAACGATGGGCGCGGCCGCTTTCACTCCAAAAGCCCCCAGGCTTGTGATCACGACCGGCGCATTCATGGCATCAACGCGGCCGCCGCGCGTCGCGATGACTGTCTCATTGTAAGTCTTTACGAATTCCGGCCAGCTCTTTCGATTTGCGTTTGTGATTACCGCAGTCGCGAGACGATCCCCTTCTAGCGCGACTGCAATGCCCAAATCGAAATCATCATTCTGCACAATCTGATCGTCTTCGAGAATTAACCGGCGAAATGGTGCATGCTTTTCCATCGCGCGTACGACCGACCACGCAATCATTACGGAAGGGGAGGGGGCATTCTCGCCATCTTCCTTTTTCGCTAACTCGCGAGCATTTCGAATTGTGTCCCAGCGCGCACCGATTTGCAGGTTAGCAGGAATGACACGGCTAAGTTTGCGGGTGACCGTGGGCGAAAGCGCTGGCTCGATCGCTGTAGCCGGGATCGCTGATCCCGGCTTTTTCAACACGGTTTCGGGTGCTATGCGCCCGTGGTCACCGTCCGCGGTTACAGATTCACGCTTCGCCGAAACCTCAGCCGCAGCCTCAAACTGATCCGCTAATGATTCGTCCTCGGTAAAAAGGGTCCCAAGCTCCTGGCCAATGTCGACCGTGTCGCCAATCTTCGTTTTCCATTCACCCATAACTCCAGCGAACGATGATTGAATTGGATAAACAGCCTTGTCAGTTTCGACTTCACACAATTCATCGTCCAGCGCGACGGGATCACCTGGCTTTTTCAAAAGCGAAACGACTTTTGCATTGCGAATTCCTTCGCCCATCACAGGCACAGTAATGCTTTGTATGCGCCGTTTATCGATTTCCGCTTTAGCCGGGATCGTTGATCCGGGCTGAGCGTATTCTGGTTGGCCTGCCGGGCGGCCGGAATCATCCCGACGCGTCGGGACTACAACTGCGCGTTCATGTTTAACTGCAACCGAATGTCGGATCGCAGCAACAATGCGCTCCACATCTGGCAACGCGGCGTATTCATAGATCGGATTGTAACCAATCATAACATTCGCTTTACTGACGAGGACCGGCGGACTGATCATCGCATTCCAGAGCTCAGGCATGCTCGTGACGTGGGAGATAATCATCTGCCCGACGCTGCAGTTCTCAGTGTCTTCCTGGACAACGACGAGCCGGCGAGTTTTACCCACTGAATTCTCAATCGCAGTTTTGTCCCACGGAACAATTGATCGCAGATCGATCAGTTCGACGCTTGTTTCATTATCAATTTTTGCGATCGCCTCGAGAGATTTCTCAATTGTGTTTCCCCAAGCGACCACCGTCACGTCCGAGCCGCTTGTGCATTGACGCGCCCGCCCGAGCGGGACCGCCCGGATCGGCTCCGCGTATTCGTGTTCGGCCCACAGCAGATGCTTAGGGATGAGAAACATCACCGGGTCCTCACCTTGCATTGCCGTCCAGAGCAATCCGGCGGCATCCGCCGGCGTGCTCGGGATCACAATGGTTAGACCGGGATAATGCGCGAGTGCGGACTCATTCGCCTGGCTGTGCCACAAACTTCCACCGGGGAGGTAGGCGCCATACGGCGCATAAATGACGGCTGTACATTTCCAGTTGCCGAATGATCGCCAGCGTAGGTTGGAGATATTGGTAACGAGTTGATTGAAGCCGGGGTAAATAAAATCGATGAACTGCAGCTCAAATACGGGATGCCTCCCGTAAGCAGCCAGACCACAGGCAACACCAAGAATGGTCGATTCGGCAAGTGGCGAATTGAAAAC
>JBGPNR010000041.1:0-10328 GCA_041487635.1 Candidatus Udaeobacter sp.
ACTGTGAATGGATTCGGCCAGCTTGGCGTCGATTGTGTGAACCCGAACAACCCGGGTAGCACACCTCAGGGTACTAGCGCACCTGTGCCTCATAGCGCCATGCTGAATCGCAAAGTGGAGGCATTGGAAGCCACTGTCGCGCAGTTGACAGCGCAGCTCAAAGAGCAGGCCGCCCAAATCCAAAAAGTGAGCGCCCAGCTCGAAGTGAGCAAGCCTGCGCCGCAAGTGGTCGTGAACAAACCGTAAAGCTGCAGAGTGTAGCGGTGCTTGTGCCAAGCACCGAAAAGAATTGGAAAGGCGTTCGCGCCCGCGGCGAACGCCTTTACCATTTCGGTTCCTCTATGTTGGAGCCACGGCGCTGCCCGGCACGCCGAAGCACCGCGAAGGCGGCTGTCGCCGTGCCGAGAGTGGGTACCACCCAAAGCGCCTCGACGCAGCGATGCGGCTACAGCCGCGAACCAAAAGAGATTAACAGAAGCAAACGAAGGAAACCAAGTATCGGCATTCACACCAAATTCAGGCTTCGTTTTCTTCGTTACCTTGTGTGAGACTCCTAGCCCTATCGCGTTCGAGCAGGTCTTGGAAGGGTCGGTAAAAATTTGCGTAAAACGGATTAAGGCCGGTTCGGCTTCGAAGGCAGGTAGCGCGAGTGCTTATACATCCAGAGCCAGGGCGCTGCATTCTTTCGTACGTAAGTGATCGGGATGCCAGTGCGCTCATGCAGCCAGGCGTGCGCGGAAGTGACGCTTTCAGGGCGTTCTTTCTTTAACTTTCCCTCTTGACACAGCATCTGCATTTTTGCCAAAAGAGCTTCTGGGTTCAGGTTTTTGCTTAGGGCTGGGCAAAGCGAACATCCACCATGAACGGCCGGAAATGAGTTCTCCAAGGAGCCGCCTTGGCGAAGGCTACGGCGGGCCAAGGGAAATCAGAGAAGGCCAAAACAATTAGAAAAAAGGAAAATTAAGCTAATGAAAACTCGCCTCAAAATATTCACAACGGTTCTGTCCGTGCTTGCCTGCTGTGCGTTTTTGCCAACAATGCAATCACAATTACCCCCGGAGATACCCGGGAACCCGGACGGGTGCTATCCCGCGTTCACGACGGCGGAAGGGTGCAACGCCCTTCATCAGCTGTTCGGCGGCATAGGAAACACAGCAGTTGGTTGGTACTCCAACTTTTTGGCCGGTGACGCCAGCTTCAACACCAGTGTTGGTGCTGGAACGCTGGCCCTCGATAGCGGTGTCGGGTCGGGCCAAAATACCGCAGTTGGCACTGCAGCGATGATCCTAAACCTCACCGGCAGTGGCAACACGGCCGTTGGAGTTAATGCGCTCGTCTTCAACAGCGTCGCCAACGACAACAATGGTGTCGGCTCCTTTGTGCTCTATAATAATGACTCGAGCGGAAGCGGCCTTGCCAACTTCAACAACGCTTTTGGCGATCACGCGCTTTTCAGCAACGTCGACGGAGCCGGCAACAACGCTTTTGGCGATTCCGCGCTTTTTTCCAATATTGTCGCCAGCAGTAACACTGCCATTGGCAATTCGGCGCTCTTCAGTAACGACTCGAGCGGAGCTGGCCTTGCCAACGGCAACACGGCAGTTGGCGCTTCGGCGCTCCTCCTGAATATTGATTCCTTTAATAACACCGCCGTGGGTTCCGAGGCGCTCCAGGTTAATGACGAAACCGCTGCCGGCCTTGCCAGCGACAACACGGCAGTCGGCGCTTCGGCGCTCGGGCGCAACATTGATGGCGCTGCAAACACCGCCGTCGGTTCTGGAGCGCTTCTTTTTAATGACCAGACCGGAAACGCTCTTGCGAGCGGGAACACGGCAGTTGGCCAAAGGGCACTTTTCAATAACATTGATGCCAGTTTCAACACCGCAGTTGGTTCCGTGGCGCTCGCCAATAATGACTCGACCGGAAACGGTCTTGCGATCAACAACACAGCAGTTGGGGCCGGGGCGCTCTTCAGTAACACTGATGGCAATTCAAACACCGCCGTCGGTGAATTCGCGCTCGTTTCCAACGATACGGGTCCCTTGAACACGGCGGTCGGTTTTCAAGCGCTCTTTGCCAACGTTAGCGGACTCGAAAACACGGCGATTGGTGACCAGGCGCTTCTTGATAACACAGGCAACTTCAACGTGGCCGTAGGTGGTGCCGCGCTCCTTAACAACACGACAGGCAACGAAAACACGGCCTGCGGCGGTGGCGCGCTCAATGACACGACTGGCAATGACAACACCGCCCTGGGGTTTCAAGCGGGGATCTTGGCAACAACGGGTGACGGTAACGTCTATATCGGCGCGGGGATGTCTGGTGTCGCTGGGGAGGCCAATCACACGTATGTCCGCAATATTAACACTACGTCAGTGAATGGTATGGGAACCGATACGGTTACCGTCAACTTAACTACCGGCTTGCTCGGTCACTTGAGTTCATCGCGTCGTTATAAGGAAGACATTAAGCCGATGGACAAAACCAGCGAAGCACTCTACATGCTTAATCCAGTCACCTACCGTTTCAAGAAGGACGTCGATCCCAGCCAGAGCCTCGATTATGGCCTCGTCGCCGAAGAGGTGGCCAAAGTCGATCCGAACCTGGCCATCCACGATAAGAACGGGCAAATCGAGAGTGTGCGATACAGCGCGATAAACACGATGCTGCTCAACGAATTCCTCAAGGAGCATAAGAAGGTCGAAGAACAGCAAGCAAAACTCGAGGAACAGCAGGTGACGATTGCAGAGCTGAAAACCGAGGTGCAGACAGTGGTTGCCCAGCTCAAAGAGCAGGCCGCGCAAATCCAAAAAGTGAGCGCCCAGCTTGAAGTGAGCAAGCCGGCGGCGCAAGTAGTCGCGAACAAACCGTAAAGCTGCAGAGCGTAGCGGTGCTCGCCGCGGCGAGCACCGAAAGGAATTGGAAAGGCGTTCGCCTGCTGGCGAACGCCTTTACCATTTCGGTTCCTCGATGTTGTTGGCACGGCGCTGCCGGGCCCGCCTAAGCACCGCGAAGGCGGCTGTCGCCGTACCGGGAGTGGGTACCACCCAAAGCGGCTCGACGCAGCCTGCCCGCAGTTGCTACAGAGTTGCAGGCGGGCGAGGCGGCTACAGCCGCGAACCAAAAGAGATTAACAGAAGGAAACGAAGTATCGGCATTCACACCAAATTCAGGCTTCGTTCTCTTCGTTACCTTCTGTGAGACTCCTGGCCCTATCGCGTTCGAGCATGTCTTCGAACGGTCGGTAAAAATTTGCGTAGAACGGATAAGGCCGGTTCGGCTTTGCCGGCAGGTAGCGCCAGTGCTTGTACATCCAGAGCCAGGGCGCCGGGTTTTTTCGGGCGTATGGTTCAAAGGAATTCCAACACGCCTGTGCGATTTGTTGATGAGTCATTTCAGCAGTGACCTCGATCTTTGGATGGAAGACTACCCGATAGCGTCCATCCGGCAGCGGCTCGCAATGCGCTGGGATAATCGGGACGCCGGTCTGCTCATGGAGCCAGGCATGTGCGGAAGTCACGCTGGTTTTTAATCCAAAACAATCGATCGCCACTGCACCCTGTGTCGGCGGCACGGTAAGATCGACCAGCAGCGCAGTGCGCCCCTTTCGCCGGAGCACCTTATAAAGTCGAATGATTCCACGCTCACGTGGAACCAGCTCGTGACCAGATTGCTCGCGCAATTTCTTGAAAATTGGATCGAGCAACGAGTTTTTAAATTCCTGCGAGATGATTGTGCCTTTCAAATCGAGAAAACCACAGGCCAGACTGAGCCATTCAAAATTCCCGTAGTGGTAGCAGGCGATCATGATACTGCGTTCTGGGCCTGTTCCCCGCGCGGTTTCTTCGAGATTCTCCCACTCAATGTGACGAGAGAAATTTTGCAGTGTCAGGCGCGGGCTCCATAGCAGATCGACCATGGTGCGTGCGAAATGTTGAAATGATTCCCTGGCAATTTTTCTTTGCTCAGCGCGAGAGAATCGATCGCCAAACGCGGCCTCCAGATTGCTTAGAGCCACGTGGTAGCGAGGCCGATCAAGGAAACTAAGTAGCGCGCCCGCTGTCAGGGCAAGATGATTGCAAACCCCTCGCGAGCACAATGGAATCAGCTTTGTAGCAAGGAAAAGTCCTGCCCACTCCAGATGATACCGGATTCGCTTCCACTGCGAACGCATGGATCATTTTGAATGACGAAGCACGAATGTCGAATGGCGAAAGCAAGCTCGAATCTGCAATAGCGCGGCGTCTAAGGCTCTCCCATGTCTTTGACCTTTGTCATTCCGTCGTCCTTCGTGATTCGGATCTTGTCATTTATTCCCTTACCAGCCCTGGCCGGGATTGCTTACCGGAGGCAGGCCTTTGCGGAATTCCGCCTGCTGACGTTCGGCGTCTTTCTGCTGCTGTGCGTCGCGTGTCTGTTGCTCCGGGCTAGGACCGGAAGTGCCACAGCCGGAGAGCACAACAATAAGCGCTGGAATGAGAAGCACGGCGGTTGCCACCTTTTTCATAGGAGAATAAGGATAATCAAGCTGACGAGCGCGGCAACTTAGGCAACCGAAATCTGAATGACCAACGATGAGACAATCTCGAATAAAGGCATAGCAATGAAGCTCGAATGATCAAATGAAGAGACCGCGCAACGGTTCCCTTCATCATTGGGATTCGTCATTCCTTTGTCATTTTGTCCGATGCCAGTCGCAGATAATCGCGCTCGAGTGTTTTCAAGCGATCAAGAATCTCATTTAACGCGAGTTCATTCTTCAAGTTGATTTGATAATCGATTTCAGAACGAAGCCGGTCTTTGTGAGCCTGCCTGTTCTGTGACATTAAAATGATCGGCGCTTGCAGCACGGCAAGCATGTTAATCACGCAGCTGAGCAGCAGGTAGGGATAAGCATCGAAGCCGTTGTTTTGAAGCAACAAGCTATTTATCAACACCCATATGTTGAAGAAGAGAACAGCAGCAATAATAAATTTCCAACTGCCGCCGAACTCGGCAATGATGTCTGCTGCGCGATCAGCAAGCGTCATGTGCGCGGCTTCTTCTACATTGACGTTGCGCGTAGCGCTGTGCCGTAACAGTTCATCGGTATGCCGCAACCGGTTGGCAAGGGCAGTAAGCATTTCGAGCGCGACATTCGGATTGCTCCGCACGAAAGAAAGGAAATGCTCGCGCGAAAGCACAGCCAGCCGTGCGTCCTCCGCCACGATCGCGTCGGCTGAACGGTGCTGACCGTCGAGCAACGCCATTTCGCCAAAAAAGTCGCCGCGCTCTAGTTCGGTCAACGTAACCTCATGTCCGTCCGTCGCTCGCACGCAAATCCTGACTTTCCCATGCTCAATCAAATACATTGCGTCGCCTTCGTCGCCGGTGCGGAAAAGAAACGTGCCGGCTTTGCAATCGAGGCTCTCCAGCAGGTGACATAATTCGCCAGCGGCCTCGTTATCGAGCGATTCAAATAACGGCACGTGACGCAGTGTGTCGATGGTCATTGTGAGAAAACGACGGAACGGCGACTAGAATAACGATAATTCACGTTGCCGAGAAGCTTCAATTATCCGGCACATCTGCTGTCCGCTCAATGGACACCCAGCTTTGAGTTCTGCAAAAGTCGTGGTCACCGGCCTATGGCCCGTCCCATCGCTTCGCCGCTTTTCGCAGTACCTCAACGGCCCGCAAGGCCGCGGCTACAGCACGTAGGACAGGCTCTGCTGCTTTTCTCTTGGGCTCCGCGGAAAGACAAATTTGGCGTGGCATTCAGCGGTGCGATCTGCTCTTGCTGCGCTCGACCTTAACATTGGGACCAAAAAGGAGAAAATCATGCTACGTCTTATCTGGTATATCGTTGTCGGTTTTCTTGCAGGCTGCGTCGCGAAAGCGCTGCTGCATACACATCTGTCAATCATGTGGACGATCATATTGGGCATTGTGGGCTCAATCATCGGCGGCGCTGTCACGCATCTGTTTTACCCGCCAAGCGCTGGGGGTCGATTTCACCCCGGCGGTCTAATTGTTTCCATACTGGGCGCAATCTTGGTCCTTTTTCTTTGGCACAAGTCCCACCTGCATCTGCCGCGCGGCTATATTGACGCTGGCACGCGACCGCTGGCCCCAAATCGGAACGCTCAGGCGTGCGCACGCCGCAACGCATTCCAGCTCCCTGCAAAATTGACTTGGCTCCGTTCAATTCTAGGTTGGCAGACGCGTTCGCTGCGCGTTCCAGAATCGTGAAAAGCGTCCTCTTTGTCTGCACAGGTAATATTTGTCGCAGCCCGATCGCGGAAGGGCTTTTTTGCCGTCTGATTGGCAATCGGAAGGACATCGAAGTTCTCTCGGCTGGTGTCCACGCAGTACGCGGTCAGCCGCCAAGCCTTTACGCGGTACAGGTGTGCGCGGAAGAAGGCACAGACATCAGCGATTTGCGGAGCCAGCCGCTCACAGCGGCGCTGGTCGATCGCGCCACGCACATTTTTGCGATGACTGGCGCGCACCTCGAGACAATCCAAACACTGTTTCCTCATGGCGCTGAAAAATCGTTTTTGCTCAGGGAATTTGAAGAACCGGGCACAACTGTCTGGCGCGATGTGCCCGACCCAATCGGTTTAGGCCGCGAAGTGTATGAGGATTGCGCACGCATTATCGGCCACGCCCTGCCCAGCGTGCTCGCGTTCGTAGAGCAAAGTGAACTGGTCCGGCCTGGTGCGAAGCACTCACGCGAGTTATCTTCCTATTCAATGGATGATCTACCTCGCCAAGTTGAAACGGGATCATTTGTTTCGAAACCGCCTCGGTACGGCGAGGCGTTGCGCACAGTCGATCCGGAGATCTTCGATGCGATTGCCGCGGAAGAAAAGCGTCAGCAGGAGAACATCGAATTGATCGCTTCGGAAAATTTTACCAGCCGCGCGGTTATGGAGGCTCAAGGCAGCGTTCTCACGAACAAATACGCCGAGGGTTATCCGCGAAAACGCTGGTACGGCGGCTGTGAAAATGTTGATACGGCCGAACAGTTGGCGATTGATCGAGCGAAAAGACTATTTGGTTGCGAGCACGTCAACGTCCAGCCTCACAGCGGTGCGCAAGCGAACATGGCAGTCTATTTTTCGATGCTAAAACCAGGCGACAAAATTCTGGCCATGAATCTCGCGCACGGCGGCCATCTCACTCACGGCCATCCGGCGAATTTTTCCGGCAAGTTTTACACCGTCTCGCAATACGGCGTTAGCGAGAAGACCGAGCAGATCGATTATGACGCGTTACAAAAACAGGCCGAGGAAGTGAAGCCGGTCATGATCACCGCCGGCGCGTCTGCCTATCCGCGCATCATCGATTTTCCGCGGCTGCGCCAAATCGCCGATTCGGTTGGCGCGATTCTGTTTATCGATATGGCGCACATCGCTGGTTTGGTGGCCGGTGGACAACATCCCAGTCCGATTCCGCACGCACAGTTTGTCACCACCACGACGCATAAAAGTTTGCGCGGACCGCGCGGTGGCATTGTCATGTGCCAGGAACAATTCGCCAAGCAGATTGACGCCACGGTTTTTCCCGGTGTCCAGGGCGGACCGCTCATGCATGTCATCGCCGCAAAGGCAGTTTGTTTTCAGGAAGCGCTCCAGCCGCAGTTTCGCGAATACCAGCGGCAGGTCGTGTTAAATGCGAAAGCGCTCGCCGCTGGTCTAGCCAAGCACGGTTATCGCATCGTCTCCGGCGGCACTGACAACCACCTGATGCTTGTCGATCTTCGCCCGAAGGAAATTAACGGCAAGGAAGCGCAGGAAGTTCTTGATCGCGCCGGCATCACTGTGAACAAGAACGGCATCCCCTTCGATACGTATCCGATCTTCAAACCCGGCGGCATCCGCGTCGGCACACCTGCTGTGACCACACGCGGGATGAAAGAAGAAGAAATGCTCGACATCGCCGACCTGCTTGCTGAAGCGCTGGCTAATCGCAGCAATGCCGAAGCGCTGGAGCACGTCCGCCAAAAGGTCCTCGACTTAACGAGGAGATTTCCACTGCCCATTTAGGAAAAATGCGTGCCTCGAAAGTTGTGGGCAGGCGAAAAGCGCCGCAAACACCCGCAGAGTTTCACGCGCTGGGTGCTCGTCTGGATCGAGAACTGTCGGTTGTGAGGCCATTTACTCGAAAACGCGGTTTGATTTTCAAAGCGCGTACTTGGGATGAACTCGCAAAGTGGGAATCGCAGCGACTTGTCGAGGAACATGCCCGGCGGCATCAATGAGCGAACAAGCTCCGTTGTTGCGCGTTTGCTCGCTGCTAAATAAGCATGGTGCGCAGTATTTGGTCGTTGGCGCCCGCGCCTGCTGGCTCCACGGCTATGTTCGGGCCACGATGGACGTGGACATCCTTATACCTGAGGACCCCGAAAACCACGCGCGCGTTATCGCAGCGCTTTCAGAGCTTGAGGACCACGCGGCGGCCGAGCTGACGCCACAGGATCTGGTCGAAAACGTCGTTGTGAAGGTTGCCGATGAAGTGGAAGTGGACGTGAGTACTCGCGCCTGGAAAGTGAGTTATGCCGATGCGATTGGCACATCGCTAAAGGCGACAATCGAAGGCGTGGAAGTTCGCTACGTCGATTTACAAACTTTGATCAAGAGCAAAAGCACTGAGCGCGAGCAAGACAAAGTCGATGTTCAACGATTGCGTTCACTAAGCCGATCCGAATAGGTGGCGCTCTAAATTTTCTTCCTATCTGGCTTCGAGGAAACTGAGTAGGTTCCATCATCATGCATCGAGCCGCCGATCAACCGAAACCAAACCCGCTCCGGGAAGGGCTTTCCACTCGGCCAGTGCCCCAGCCGTGCGCCATTGTGATCTTCGGCGCCACGGGCGATCTCACCCATCGCAAACTCATCCCCGCGCTGTATAACCTCGCGGCAGACGGTGAGCTGCCCGCCGGTGTCGCGATTGTGGGATTCGCTCGTCGCAACAAAAGTGATGACGAGTTCCGGCGGGATCTTGAAGAGGCCACCCGCAAGTTTTCCCGGCAACCGGTCCGTGACGAAATTTGGAAGACGTTCGCTCAATCGATTGTTTACCACCAGAGCGAGTTCGACGACGAGTCCGGTTACCAAAGCCTGGCCAAACGCCTGGATGAAATCGATAAAAACTACGGCACCCGCTGCAATCGCCTTTTCTATTTTGCAGCTGCTCCCGATCAGTTCGAACCGATCCTCAAGCACTTGAAAGCTGCCGGGTTGAACGAAACGTGCGAGGGAAGCTGGGCTCGCATAATCGTCGAAAAACCGTTCGGAACCGATCTTGACTCAGCGCGCGAACTCAATCGGATCATCCGCAATTCTTTTACTGAGGAGCAAACCTATCGGATCGATCATTTCCTCGGTAAAGAAACTGCCCAAAACATTTTGGTACTACGGTTCGCTAACGCCATCTTCGCGCCGCTCTGGAACACACACTACGTCGATCAGGTGCAGATCACAGCGGCGGAAACGCTGGGCGTCGGGAGTCGCGCCGGCTATTACGAAGGCGCCGGCGCCTTGCGCGACATGGTGCAGAACCATCTGTTGCAGCTCCTTTGTCTTGTGGCGATGGAACCGCCCACAGATCTGGCCGCTGACAGTATCCGCGACGAAAAGGTAAAAGTGGTGCGATCCCTGCGTCGCTGGTCGCGCAATGAAATCGCCGCTAACGTTGTGCGCGGACAGTACACGAAAGGCGCCATTCACGGCGAGCCGGTCGTTGGTTATCGCGAGGAACAAAATGTCGATCCGCATTCGCAAACGGAGACCTACGTCGCGTTGCGCCTCTTCATCGACAACTGGCGATGGGCCGATGTGCCGGTTTACATGCGCGTTGGAAAACGGCTTCCAAAATCGGCAACCGAGATTTCCATTCACTTCAAAAAAGCGCCCGCGGTTCTGTTCAACAAGGATTTGAGCGACCTCAATGTTCTCGTGATTCGGATTCAACCGGACGAAGGAATCTCGTTGCGGATTCATGCCAAGGTGCCGGGCACGAGCTTTCGCATTGAGCCCGTAAAAATGGATTTCCATTACGGGACGTCTTTCGGGAAGCCCAGTCCCGAGGCTTACGAACGTTTGCTGCTCGATGCAATGAGCGGCGACGCCACGCTGTTTGCGCGCCGCGACGAGGTCGAGGAAGCCTGGGCATTCACCGATCCCATCGAGGAAGCGTGGCACGCGAAAGATGCGCCCGAATTGTTTTTTTATCCTGCGGGATCGTGGGGACCGGAGGCAGCGGATAATTTGCTCGCCCGCGACGGCCGGGCGTGGAGGAGACTCTGAGCGATGCCTACGGTAACTGAAACATATTCGCTTGGG